>JAGWJK010000829.1 GCA_028865845.1 Rhizobiaceae bacterium | reverse complement strand
GGCCGCGATGGAGATGCGGCGGGGCTTCATGGCTTCCGGAATGTTGCGCAACAGGTCAATGTGCAGCAGACCATTCTTCAGCGAAGCTGCCTGGACCTCGACATGGTCGGCGAGCTGGAAACGGCGCTCGAAGGTACGCTTGGCGATGCCGCGATAGAGATATTCGCTATTTTCGGGGGCTTCCTCGCCCTTCTCGCCCTTGACGGAGAGAACGTGGGCGTGAGCCTCGATGCTCAGTTCCTTTTCATCGAAACCGGCGACGGCCATCGTGATGCGATAGGTGTTCTCACCGGTGCGCTCGATATTGTAGGGCGGATAGGTCTGGCCCTGATCCGGCTGCGCAAGGCTATCGAGCATGGTGAAAAGTCGGTCGAAACCAACGGTGGAACGGTAAAGGGGAGAGAAATCTACGTGACGCATGGTGTCCTCCTTTGAGCGACGATTGCGATTTGAGATCATCCAGCGACCCCGTTTCGGCAGCCCCTGGACAGTTGTGCAGGCCCGTTTGGCACCCGCAGAATGGAAATGGTGATCGCTTTTCCGGAGTTCAAGACCTATCGGAATTTCCGGAAAAATCCGCGTGAACCCGAGATGAACAGCCGGTTCGGGAGCCGTTCAGCCTTGGCGGATTATCAATGGACTATCGGCTGCGTGACTGTCCGATGACTGAAGTGTATCGTCCCTTCTTCTTCAGTCCTTGCTCGGCCGGCATGCGGAAGTCTCTCCGCTATGCCGGCCTTTTTCTTGCGATCACGGGCCAACCCTCAGGCAAAACGCCGGCCGACAACAAAGCTGTTGCTTTTCCACGGGCCTACGTTATCCCCTTAAGCATCATCTCGTCAGCGAGGCGCGACATCGTCATGGATTCGATCCTCTATTCCACGCCCGACAATCCGGTGCCCGGCAACCGCACCGAGGGATATTTCGAAAGCTTCGACGGGCGAAAGCTGCGCTATGTGATTTTTCGCTGCGAGCAGCCGGTCGCCAAGGGAACGGTCGTGCTGATGCAGGGCCGAAACGAATTCATCGAGAAATATTTCGAGACCATCCGCGACCTGACTGCCAAGGGCCTCTGGGTAGCGACCTTTGACCTGCGCGGTCAGGGCGGCTCGGAGCGGCTGTTGAAGGACGCCAGGCGCGGATATGTCCGACGTTTTTCAGACTATGAACGGGATCTCACCGCCTTCCTCGACAAGATCGTCTTGCCGGATACCCGCCTGCCCTTTTTCCTGCTCGCGCATTCGACCGGCGGGCTGATCGCCCTGTCGGCAGCACCGCGCCTTGCAAGCCGCATCGATCGCATGGTGCTCTCGGCTCCGTTCGTCGGGCTTCACGGTCACGGCGCCTCGCCGGGCGTCATCCGCTTCCTTTCCGGTGCGGTCAGTGCAGTCGGCCTTGGCCGCATGCAGTTCAGCAAGAAAATCAAGGAAAAGCCGTTTCCCGAAAATCCGCTGACGACGGACGAACAGCGTTACCGGCGCAACACGGCTATCGCGGCCACCTACCCGCAACTTGTTCTCGGTCCACCCACGGCCCGCTGGCTACTGGAAGCGTTCCGGGCGATCGAGCGCGTCAACACCCCCGATCATCTCTTTTCCATCGCCATACCGACGGTGCTGATCGCGCCGACACGCGACGGCGTCGTGCCTTACGCCGACCAGGAGAGGCTGTCGCGCTATTTCCGCGCAGCACAGATCATTCCCATTCATGGCGCCAAGCATGAAATCCTGCAGGAGCGGGATGTCTATCGCAACGCAGCACTCGCCGCGATCAATGCCTTCATCCCCGGTAGCGATGCCGAGGCGAATACGGATGTAGCGGGCGTAGGCGCTTAGGAGACGCCGAGCGCTATAAAGCGGCTGTAGAAAAAACCAAGCCGGATCGGATGGTTCAGCGCGACAGGATCGCCCGCGCTTCCTCATAGACCGCGCGGCTGCCGGCGGCGATGATGGTGCCGCCCATTTCCGGCCTTCCGCCATCCCAGGTCGTGATAATCCCGCCCGCCTGTTCGATGACCGGGATGATGCCGCCGACGTCATAAGGCTTCAGGGAGTTCTCGATGACCAGATCGACGTGACCGGCGGCAAGCAGCGCATAGGCATAGCAATCGGTTCCGTAGCGGAACAGCCGCACCTGGCTTTCGATCGCGCGGTATTTCTCCATTTCCTCGCCGACGAAAAGATGCGGCGAGGTGGTGAAAAGAATAGCCTTGGAAAGGCTGCCGCAATCTCGAACTCTAAGGCGCTTTTCGCCGTCCGGGCCGGAATAGGTCGAGCCGCTGCCGTCGGCGAAATAGCGTTCGCCGGTGAAGGGCTGATCAATCATGCCCATGATGGCGCGGCCGCTCTTCTGCAGCCCGATCAGCGTCCCCCAGACAGGTACGCCGGAAATGAAAGCGCGGGTGCCGTCGATCGGATCGATGACCCAGACATATTCGCGGTCAAGACCGACATTGCCATGTTCTTCGCCGAGGATGCCATGATCGGGAAATTCCGCCTCGATCAGGCTGCGGATAGCGACTTCGGCAGCGCGGTCGCCTTCGGTCACGGGATCGAATCCCGCCGCTTCCTTGTTGACCACGTCGATACCGGCGCGAAAGCGCGGGAGTGTCTCGGCCTTGGCCGCTTCGGCCAGACGATAGAAGAACGAACGATCAGGCAGCATGGTCGATCCGGATAAATGACGGGACGGGCGCAGTCATAACCCATAACCGCCGGGAAGCAAACCAAATGCCGCTCCGACAGGCTGATTGCCTCGCGATCGGGCAAATTTTTCGAATATGCCTAAATATTTTGCAGTGCAATATTCTGCTTGACATTTGTGCAGTGCGGCAGCAATATCTCCCTACAGTCTTCTGACTGTAAATACCCTCCTTGGGTGTTTCCTCCCTAGACTTAGCCGCGCCACAAGCGCGGTTTTTTTTGCCTTGTTCCCAGGCGGCGATCTTTTGCCGGATATCGAATCCGGCCGCTACCCTCTGGTCCCAAACCAGAGGGTCGGAGAAGCCGCGACGGGTGTCAAGACAACGGATTTGAGTCGAAAAAATCAGGCAACGACCGCGAGCCACCACCGAGAATCGATGGCCGCTTTTTCAAAAGCAATGCTTGGTCAGATCG
>JAGWJK010000828.1 GCA_028865845.1 Rhizobiaceae bacterium | reverse complement strand
CGACGCGGACTTGTTGTGATCCATCTCGCCTACCGTAACGATAGGTAGCATCGCTCACAAGGCCGCCACAATTGCAGATCGGCAGAAAAAAGAGGGAGATTCACTCATGACATGCCGATTGCTTCACAGGATAGTGAAACTACGAACACGGTTTTATGACAGAGATTCGCTTTGCGGCTGTCGCCTTGACCAAAGCCTACTGGCAGGCCTTGGTATCGAGCACTTCGAGCTTCGAGAGCTTGCCGGTCAGCACGAAATCACCGTAATCCATGGTGAGATCGCGGGTGATGCCGTTTTCGTAGAGCTTGAACGACATGCGGTAGACCGGCATGGCGTCGCCCTTGGATTTCTCATTGAAATAGGCGACGGTCACGGGCCAGAACGGCGTCTTGGCGAAGGCACCGGCCTTATCGGCATCGGGATCGTCGGACTGCGGCGTTTCCTGCTTGCCGACGACGGTGGTTGCGATCAGCGGCTTGTCGCCATCGTCGGAACCATCGAAGACCTGAGCCTCGAAGAAGTTCTTGCCGAGCTTCGCATTGTGGATGATGTCCAGCATGTGCTCAGTGGGGAACCGGCTCTGTATGAGCTCGACTTCTTTCGCTTTAGGCTGGGTGAGGTCGACCTTGATGCCGGTCTGGTCGTCCAGAGCAGTGCCCCTCACGTCCTTGTCGAGCTGATCGTCGGTGTAGGATTTCGTCTCGAAACGGAAGATGCGCTTGGTCAGGTCTTCGAAAGTCGTCGTCTGCTGGTCGCTGACGCGGGTGGAATCACCGGTATCGACCTGCGTCACGAAACGGAAATTCGTGGTGAAGCCGGTGCAGTCGGATCCGTCGAATTCGTAGACCATGCGGCCGAACATGCCGGCAATGCCGGAGCGGTCGGAAGCGTCCTTCAATTCCAGATCGTAGACGGCGCGATGGGCGATCAACCCGCTCGGACCAGCAGCGTGGGCAGCAGGAGCGACAAGAGCCACAACGCCTAAACTCGAAACAACAACGGCGGCAAGACTCGAGCGGAACATTCATTATCTCCTGTTGGACTCGCACGCTATGTTATAAGAACGCTTTCGGCCAAATCGAGGCCGCCTGTCCCGGCAAAGGGCATTTAAGCTTGATGCCGGATTTTTGACGATTTTACAACAAAACGGGAGATTAAAATGTCCGACGCTATCGAAGGCCGTCTGAAGGAGCTTGGTATTGACCTGCCCCAGGCCGCCGCGCCGGCCGCCAATTATGTACCCTACGTCATCAGCGGCAATCTTCTTTATCTCTCCGGCCAGCTGCCGATCGAAAACGGCAAGCTCGGCATCACAGGCCATCTCGGCAAGGACGTCGACGTCGCAACCGGCCAGCGTGCCGCCGAGCTTTGCGCCATCAACATCCTGGCGCAGGCCAAGGCTGCCCTCAGCGATCTCGGTCGCATCAAGCGCGTCATCAAGCTGAACGGTTTCGTCGCCTCGGTACCGGAATTCACCGAACAACATCTTGTGATCAACGGCGCCTCCAATCTTCTGGCAAATGTACTGGGCGATGCTGGCAAGCACGCACGTGCCGCCGTCGGCATGGCAGCCCTGCCGATGAACGCCGCCGTGGAAGTCGATGCCATCATGGAAATCGCATAAATGACCAAGATTGCCTGGCTTACGGAACGACCGGTCGCCCATCGCGGCTATCACGACATGAACAAACAGGTCTGGGAGAACACGCTCTCGGCCTTCTCCCGCGCGATCGACGCCGGCTTTTCCATCGAATGCGATCTGCACTATGCGGCAGACGGCGTCCCGGTGGTTTTCCATGACGACGACTTGCAGCGGGTCTGCAACCTTCCGGGCGAACTGCGCGAGCGGACCTCGGCCGAACTCGGCCTTCTTTCGGTCGGCGGCACCAAGGACAAGATCCCTACGCTGAAGCAGCTTCTGACGCTCTGCGCTGGCAAGGTTCCGCTGGTGCTGGAACTGAAAGGTCGCGAAGGCGACGACGAAGGTTTTGCGGAATCGGTGCTGGAAGTGCTCGAAGGCTATCAGGGCCATGTCGCCCTGATGAGTTTCGACCACTGGCTGTTGAAGGATCTGAAGGCGCTGAACGCGCCCTACCCGGTCGGCCTCACCGCCGACGGAAATGAGCCCGAGACGTTTTTTAAGCATGACGAAGCCATGCAGCTTGGGCTAGACTTCATCTCGTATTTCTACGGCCACCTGCCGAACCCTTTCATCACGGCGCAACGCCAGCGCGGCATCCCGGTCATCACCTGGACCGTGCGCGACGAAGCGGCCGTAAAACACACTTTCGCCAACGCCGACCAAATGACCTTCGAAGGGTTCCACCCCGACAGCACCACGCATCAGATATGACGCGCAAAGGTCGCTGTCGGACCTCAAAGTCGCTGCATAATTCCATCCTTAAATCGGTCTCGATTTAAGGAACTATGCAGGGGGAGAACCCTGCCCCTTTTCGTGACAGACGAGTTTGATGACAGACGAATTATCCATTCGAGTCGAACGTTCCTTCAAGAATATCGCTCCGGAGAGCTGGTCACAGCTAGCCGGGGCGTCGAGAACGGGCACTGTACTGCCCTATAATCCCTTCATCTCGCACGCCTTCTTGTCGTCACTGGAAGAATCCGGTTCGGCCACCGACAAAACAGGCTGGCTCGGCAATCATCTCGTGCTCGAAACCGATGACGGCAGGCTTATCGGCGCCATCATCGGCTATCTCAAGAACCACAGTCAGGGCGAATATGTCTTCGATCATGGCTGGGCGGATGCTTTCGAGCGCGCTGGCGGCAGCTATTATCCGAAGCTGCAATGCTCGGTTCCGTTCACGCCGGCGACCGGGCCGCGATTGCTCGTTGCCGAGGACGAAGATCGAAAGGTGATCCAGCCGGCGCTTGCCGAAAGCCTCAAGGAGGTGACCCGGCAAATGGGTGTTTCCTCCGCTCATATTACCTTTGTCCCGGAAGACGAAGTTTCCGTATTCGAGGGCGACGGCTATCTGCACCGTACCGATCAGCAATTCCACTTCATCAACGAAGGCTACGCCAACCACGATGCCTTTCTGGAAACGCTGGCGTCGCGCAAGCGTAAGGCGCTGAAAAAGGAGCGCCGTTCCGCGGTCG
>JAGWJK010000827.1 GCA_028865845.1 Rhizobiaceae bacterium | reverse complement strand
GAGATCGGCAAACGTTTACGTCGCAACGATTTTGGCGATGCCCTGATCTTCCAGTCTGTTCAAAAAACTCTCGGTCTAAAGCTGGTCGTTGCCCATGTCACGGTGCGTGCAGAAATTGCCGATGCGGAAATCGCGAACGATCTGGATTGCGCTGAAGGAAGTGCGGTGCTCACCACCGAGATGCTTTACCAATCGGCTGACCAGCAGAAGATCGAGTTTACCATCGCGCGCCATCGCGCCGACCGCTTCAGCATCAGCTACGATGCTCCCAACGACCTCTAGATCGCAATATTCATCGACGGAGATGTGACTGTTTCCGGGCGGGCACGATGGACAGTATCATAAAATTATAATAGCATGATGGCTTCGATCCCCGAGGAGGAAACGGCGATCGGGAGGCAATCTTATTTTCGGAAATTCATGAATCGGCTCAGAAGAGTTTGATTGACGAGTTTTTGTGGTACCGGTATCATCGCGCTGTCGATGAGGGAAAATGGATGAAATAATCGAGAGCCTGCATAGCTAAGAAACGACAAGGGAGGGAACTAAAGTGAAAATTTCAAAGCAGTTGCTTGGCCTGGCGGCGCTTGCCGTAGCGGCTATGTCCGCGACCACGATCTCCGCTCAGGCGGCTGAAAAGACGTACAAGATCTACCTGTCAAACAACTTCGTTGGAAATGACTGGCGCCAGCAGATGCTGCGGATCGCCCAGGTCGCCGTTTCAAAGCCGCCGCTGCAGGGTCGGGTCGATCTCAAGATCGAAAACGTCGAGACGACGACCCAGGCGCAGATCAATTCGCTCAACAATATGATCCGGTCCAAGCCCGATGCGCTCCTAATCGACGTTGGCTCTCCGACGGCGCTTAACCCGACGATCGAAAAGGCCTGCCAGCAGGGCATCGTCGTCATTACCTTCGACCAGGTCGCGACCGCGCCATGCGCTTACAAGCTGGAATCGGATTGGGACATGCAGCCTGCCGTGCAGGCGGAGTGGATTGCCGAGAAACTGAAAGGCAAGGGAAAAGTCTTCATGGATCGCGGTCTTGCCGGTGCGCCCATCTCGGCGCAACTGGAAAACGGCTTCAAGAAGGTGCTCGAGAAGTATCCCGGCATCCAGATTATCGGCTATTTCAACGGCAACTATGCGCTTGGCCCTGAACAGGAAGGCGTTGCTTCGCTGCTTGCCGCTCATCCGCAGGTCGATGCTATCCTGACCCAAGGATATGGCTCCGGTGCGCTCAAAGCTTTGCAGGACGCCGGGCGCCCGCTCGTGCCGGTCGCCGGCGGTGCCTACAATGTCGCCTCACTCTTCTGTGCCCAGACCAAGGGTGCGGAATGCATCCTGGAATCGAACCCGGCTTATTTGTCGGCCGAAGCACTGAAACTCGCTGTCGATTTGCTCGATGGCAAGACGGTAAAAGACAAGCATATCTATCTCCATGGGCCGTTCCTGTCGACCGATCCGCAACCGTCGAAACTCTACAAGGACGTCGCTATGGAAAAGATCGAGATCGGCAAGAACGCCTTTCCGGATCTGGCACCTGGCCTAGCGCTACCGATCACGCCTGATTGGGTGAGCATTTCCGCCCAAGAGGCAGCCGGCAGCAAAAACTAGGTGATATGACGCTTTCTGCCGGAGGCAGCGGATGGAATTCCTTGATGTATCGGGCCTGACCAAGCGATATGGCGGCATCGTCGCACTCTCAGGCGCGAATTTCAGCGCCCGCCGCGGCGAAGTCCATGCCTTGCTCGGGGAAAACGGTGCCGGGAAATCGACGCTGATCCAGATTCTGGCAGGTGCTGTGCGGCACGACAGCGGGGCGATCACGGTCAATGATCGCCCCTTTAGGCCGTCGAACCCGGATGCCGCGGCGGCGGCCGGCATATCCGCCGTTTTCCAGGAACTGTCCCAGATCCCGGACCTGACCGTCGAACAGAACATCTGGTTCCGTCGCGAGAACCTGTCTTTGCTTGGAACGGTTCGCCGCACCAAGATGCGCACAAAGACGCAGGCGCTCTTTGAAAAATACAGATTTCCGCCGCTAGCGCCGGATCGAACCGTGCGGCGGCTGACGCTTGCCGAGCGGCAAATCGTCGAAATCGCCAAGGGGCTTGCAGCCGATCCATCCGTGCTGATTTTCGATGAAGCAACCTCCGCCTTGCCCGCCCGTGAAGCCGAATGGCTGCTTGGCCTAACTCGGCAACTCGCCGATGAAAATAGGGTGGTGATATTCATCTCCCACCGTATGGCGGAAGTGCGCCACATTGCCGACCGGCTAACGATCTTCCGCAACGGCGCAACGGTCGCAGTCCACGATACGCAATCTATCAGCGACGACGACATCGTCTCGCAAATGCTTGGCCGAAAGTTGAGCAGGCTTTATCCGGAGCGTCTGTCGACCGCCACCGGCAAGATCGCCCTACGCGTTCACGACTTCTCTGTAGGCAAGCGCGTTCGCGATGTAGGCTTTGACTTACGTGAGGGCGAAGTGCTGGGTGTTGGCGGTCTGCAAGGTCATGGCCAGCGCGAATTATTCCAGGGCCTCTTCGGGGCCAGCCGGTCGCGCGGTAGGCTTGAGCTCTGGGGCAAGCCGGCCTCGATCAGCAATCCCCGCGAGGCGCTGATTGGACGCGACGGCTTAGCGCTGGTGCCTGAGGATCGGCGGGGCCAGGGCATTCTGCTGTCGAAAAGCGTGCGCGAGAACCTGACCGTTTCCGTGATAAGGCGATTTTCGAAATTCGGTCTGCTCGATCGACGCAAGGAGCAAGATCTGGTCGCGGAGATGGTCGATTTCCTGCGCATTAAGACGAGAACGCCCGAACAACCGGCAGGCACACTCTCCGGCGGCAACCAGCAGAAGGTCATCTTCGGCAAGATGCTGCTCACGCAGGCGCGTATCCTTTTGCTTTATGATCCGACGCGCGGCGTCGACGTCGGCACAAAGGGCGAGATCTTCCAACTGATGCGCGACCTTGCCGCCAAAGGCTATGCAATCCTTTTTTACTCGAGCGACCTGCCTGAACTCGTGCATGTCGCTGACCGCGTGCTGGTCATGCGCAACGGAGAACTCGCCGCAACACTCGAAGGATCCGCCAATTCCGAGGAAGGAATTCTACGCGCT
>JAGWJK010000826.1 GCA_028865845.1 Rhizobiaceae bacterium | reverse complement strand
CGCCGCTCATCGCCGCGAACTCGCCAATATCGCCGCCGAAGTCGGCGCCATTGCCCGCGGCGTCCAGAGCAAGGTCGCAACCACCCTCTCCGCGCTGCAGATCGGCGACATTACCCGCCAACGCATCGAGCACGTTCAAAGCGCCTTCACTTTCCTCGACGAGCTCTTCGCAAGTCCCGAGGGCGTGAACCTCGATGCGGATGCGCGCATGCGGCTCGAAAATATCATCCAGCACCTGACCGCGGCGCAGATGCGCGACATGGTGACCGATTTCC
This sequence comes from Rhizobiaceae bacterium, assembly GCA_028865845.1. Taxonomy (GTDB): domain Bacteria; phylum Pseudomonadota; class Alphaproteobacteria; order Rhizobiales; family Rhizobiaceae; genus Rhizobium. The sequence continues at coordinate 2,850 of JAGWJK010000826.1, read as the reverse complement.
AGCGTGAATCCGGCAACGTCGTCAAGACGATCGCAAGCTTCAGCAACGATACCCGCGAGATCATGAAGCTGCGCGATGCGATGAAGGCGAAGGACGGCGACAACGACGGAAACGTGCTGCGCGCGCTCGAACAAAGCGTGTCGGCCGCCCATGCCATCGTCAAGCAGGTCGAGAATGCCCGCATCCAGGCCGACGGCATCAGCCAGTCGACACTCGGCACCGCATCCAACCTGCTGCAGCGCATCGAGACCATTCGCGCGGTCAAGACCGACATCCACTACATGGCATTGAACACCAATCTGCGCTGCAGCCGCATGGGCGAAGAGGGCCGCTCGATCAATGTCGTGACGGCGGAACTGCGCATCTTTGCCGGAAAACTCGACGAATCCGCCGACGCCATCGTCACGGGCCTGTCGTCGCTGGAGAAGGCTGCAAACAAGGTTGCCTCCGGCCAGGATGCCGGCGATCACCGCCTCGACGAGCGGCTGATTTCAGCGCTCGATACCATTCGCAGCGGCGCCAACATCATGGACGGCGAATTGGAGACCCTGTCCGAACATGGTCGGGAAGTGGCGAACAAGATCATGCTGTCGATCAGCAAGCTCGACTTCCAGCGCGATCTCGGCGAAATCCTGGCGAACTGCGCCGACGCATTGAGCGATATGGCAGGCGACGACATCGCCGATACCAGCGGCCTCGAAGAGTTTATCGCCCTGCTCGGCGCCCGCATCTTCAAGGTCTACACTATGGCCCAGGAGCGAAACGTCCATCGCGATATCATCCCGACGGGCGACGTCGCGGCACCGGTTGCGGCCACACCCGCCAAGACGGATGACGAAGATCTCTTCGCCGACGCTCTTTTCTAAAAGCTGATTGCACTGGAGCGGCAATTTCGCGCCGCTTCAGGATACCATCGGTGCCGCGGTTACTGCGCGCGCCGATATTTGTTGGCCGCATCGATCGCGGCCTTCTGCTGGTAGTCTTCAATGCCCTGATAGAAATCTTCAAGCTCCGGATCCTTCAATCCGGCGCGGCGGGAAATCACGTACCAGGTCGCGGCTGCAACCGGGTCCTGCTTCGTACCGAGGGCGTTGATGTAGAGATGGGCAAGCTTGTTCTGGGCGAGGACGTTGCCACGATAGGCGGCGACCCGCATCCAGTTGAAACCGTTTTCGAGATCCTGCTTGCCGCCGGTGCCGTTGATCAGCCAGACGCCCATGTCCAGCTGGGCTGTGTCGTAACCGGCGTTGGCTGCGCGGGAGAGCCATTCGCGCGCCTGCGCCTTCTTCTCCGGCGGCAGGTCCGGCAGGTTGAGATAAAGTTGCGAGACGGCATATTGGGCATCGGCAATACCCTGCTCCGCTGACTTCTCGTAATAGGGCAATGCCAATTGCAGGCCCTTGATGCCGGGATTATCGGCGGTGAGGCTTTGCGCCCAGTTGAACTCGGCGGAAGCCTGCCCGGCATCGGCCGCCTTTTTCATCCATTCATCCGCCTTCTTCTGGTCGCGCGGCACGTCGCGCCCTTCCATCAGGAGCAGAGCATATTTGAACATCGACGTCGCATCGCCGCCCTCGGCTGCCTTGCCGTACCAGAAGGCCGCATCCTTGGTATCACGCTTGATGCCAAGACCCTGCGACATCAATTCCGCGAGCAGCGTCTGCGCAGCGGGGTCGCCGAGCTGCGCACGCGGCAGGGCTTTTGCAAATGCCGTCAGATAGTAACCGCGCTGGAATGCGCCATAGGCATCGTCGATCTTGCCCGTATAGGGTTTTTCCGGCGGCAGATCAGGCAACTTTGCACCCATGCGCTCGAAGACACCGACACCTTCGGACGGCTTTATGCCGTCGTCCGCTCTCGGTTCGGCGCCCGGCTCGATCTTCTCGGTCTTGAAAGTGCTGGCATCGGCGTTCAGCGGGCGGGTCACGACGCTGTCATGATGCGCCGGCGAGGCCTGTTCCGGCGGGATCGTCGTATCGTCATCCGACTGCGCCGATCCGTCCGTCTGCCCATCGCCTGTGGAGCCGGCGGCATTCTCGCCCGATTGAGTCGTAATACCGGGCAGAGACGTATCCGTGTTGGATTGGGCGGCGGCAAACATCGGCAACGCCGTCAAACCAATGACGAGCGCAGCAAGAAAGGACCGGTTACCGATTCGGATCACAAGCGACATGGAATGCTATCAATCTTCAAACCGTGGCGCTTTTTCGTCCAGAAGCGCATTCACTTCCGCAACGATCGACGGCGCGGTCGAAGGGTCGGCAAAAACCGCCAGCCTCAACGCCACGAATTCGGCGCCAGACAGCGCTACCTCCAATGCAGATTTCGGATCGGTGCCGCCCATGACGATGCAGGGAATCTCGATCATCGACGCCCACCATTCGCCAAGTGCGACATTCTTCGGATGCGCGTCCGGCTTGATATCGCCATCGAGCTTGCCGAAGAAGATGTAATCGGGGCGCAGCTCGCCGATCTCGAGTGCCGCGTGTCGGTCGGTGGCGCTGCCGCCGCCGACGATCAGCTTCGGTACGAATTTCTCCACCGCATCGGAAAACTCCGCAAGATTGCCGGTGATGTGCAGGCCGTCGGCTTTAGCACGCCCGGCCACGCGGCTGTCGCCGGCGATCAGTGCCGCAGCGCCGGCATTCTGGATGACCGGAACCAGCGCCTCGGCGTGTTTCTGGAACAGACCGTCGTCGAGCCCGTATTGCGGGACGATGACGGACGCGACATCTCCACCCCGCAAGGCATCGGCAACCATTTTCGTGCGCTCTTCGATATCGGCAATATCGGGAACGACGAGAACGAGACGGCAGCGATCTTCGGGTACGGTCATGCGGGTTTCCATGG
>JAGWJK010000825.1 GCA_028865845.1 Rhizobiaceae bacterium | reverse complement strand
AACTCGCCATCGGCGAGATATTTCACGTCAGGATGCGCGTCCTGCCGCCCCCAAATAAAGCGGCCTGTGTCGGGCGCCTTGTCCCACCGAAGGCTCGATGGCCGTCAGTCATCCCGGCCATCGACAATAGCGAATTCCGACGCGACGGCTACCGGAAAGATGCACGCAATATCGTCAGCGACGATCTGCCCTTGCGCATCCGTCAGATCGTTCCCCCGTTGACCAGCAGCATTTGCTTGGTGATCATTTTGCTGTCGTCGGCGGCGAGAAACAGGCAGGCGCGAGCAACGTCGATCTCCTCGACGGGATCGGGGATACACTGCATCTTGCGCCCGGCCTCGACCTTGCTTTCGTCGCTGTACCAAAGTTCGCGCTGCCGCTCGGTGATGATCATGCCGGGCGCTATGCCGTTGACGCGAATGCGATCCGGCCCCACCTGACGCGCAAGCGAATTGGTAAAGCCGACAATAGCCGCCTTGGCCGTGCAATAGGCTTGCATGTCGAGAGCGCCACGGATCCAGGCTCCAGACGTCATGTTGATGATCGAGCCGTAGCCGAGCTCACGCATGCCGGGCACGACGGCTTGTGCGGCGAAGAACACATGGCGCAGATTGACGGACATCATCCAGTCGAACTCCTCGGCGGAAACGTCGAGGAAATCCTGTCGCCGGTCGTTGGCAGCATTGTTGACCAGAACCGCCACCGGCCCGATCTCTGCTTTGATCCTGTCGAACGCCTGTTTCAGGGCGTCGATGTCGGTCAGGTCGCACTGGTAGAAATCGACCTTGGTTGTGTAGTTCGAAAGCGTGGAAGCAAGCCGGGCGCCGGCTTCCGCCTGAATGTCGAGGATGGCGATACGCGCGCCATTGGCCGCGAAAGCGCGCGTGATCGTTTCGCCGATGCCAGAAGCCCCGCCGGTGACGACCACCATTCGGTTTTTCAAGCTCGGATAGTGTGTGATGTCCATTTCGGAAAGCCGCTCCTGCCCGGCCGTTCGACTCGTTTCCAGCCAGAGATAAGCGAAGCGGCCTGCCCTGTCATATTAAAGATCCTCGACAGGCTGCGTCATAATTGGCCGCGGCGCGGCGAAGGTTACGGCCGCCATACAATGTGCAAAAAAGACCGAGCCAGGCTGGAGGGCATGGCGCGGTCGACATCAAATCTTTGACGGATATCCGTCCTATCCGGCCAAAGCCGAGGGCGGACCGTCGTTGGTTCAGTGTGCGCCTGCTCCGCCGCCCGGCTGTGGCTTGCGGGCAAAGAGCGTGGCGATGGCGGCGGCGGCAAGCAGGATGCCGATCACGGCGAACGTATCGCTGAAGCCCATGATCAGTGCCTGCCGCTTGATGATGCTGCCGAGGGCGACCGTTGCCTTTTCCACGGCCAGCGCGTGATCCGAAACGCCGTGCGAGAGGAAATAATTGGTCGTCTGCGTCAGGCGATCCCGAACCTCGTCGCGTGCCAACGTCACCGACTGGCCGATAATGTTCGAGTGGAACTGCTCGCGCTTGGTGAGCACGGTACCGAGCGTTGCCGTTCCGACCGCGCCGCCCAGATTGCGCAGCATGTTGGTCAGACCGGAAGCAGCAGCGGCATCCGCCGGGGCGATACCGCCCGTGGTGATGGCCGTGATCGGGGTGATGACCATGGCCTGGCCGATGGCGCGGACGATATTCGGGATCCAGAACTGATCGCCGGCGGTATCGGCCGACAGCGTCACGTTCATGAAGCAGCTGATGGCGAAAATCGCGATGCCGAGGAAGCCGATATAACGGACATCGAACCGACGCATCATGATCGGAACCAGCGGGATCAGGATCAACTGCGGCAAGCCGGTCCAGGCGAGCACATTGCCGATCTGCTCTGCATTATACTTCTGCACCTGGCCGAGATATTGCGGCAGGATATAGACCGAGCCGAACAGCGCAAAACCGACGAGGACGTTGACGATAACGCCGACGCTGAAATTGCGTTGCTTGAACAGGCGCAGCTTCACCAGCGGGTTCTGCACGGTAAGTTCGATCCAGATGAAGGCGGAAAGCGAAACGAAGGCAATGGCGCTCAGCTTCAGGATGAAAGGAGACGAGAACCAGTCGTCCTTGTTGCCTTCCTCGAGCACGGTCTGCAGCGCCGAAAGTCCGATCGCCATGGTGACGATACCGGCCCAGTCGCCCTGCTTCAGCAGGTTCAGCCGCAGCGGACCCTTTTCGAGCGTCGATGCAAGTGCGATTGCCATGACGGCACTCGGAAGAGCGTTGATGAAAAAGATGGTCTGCCAGCCGTAGTTCTCGGTCAGGTAGCCGCCGATAGTCGGGCCGATTGCCGGAGCTACCGTCACCGACAGGGCGAAGATCGCAAGACCGGTCGGCTGCTGCACCTTGGGCAGCTTGGTCAGGATCATCGTGAAAGCCATGGGGATCAGCACGCCGCCGGCAAAACCCTGCAGGCCTCGCAGGACGATCATGGTGCCGAGATCGTGCGCGAAGGAACACGCGATCGAAAACAACGGAAAGAGGATCGAGTTCGCCAGGATATAGCGGCGAAATGAAAAGACGTTGCTGAAGAAGGCCGTCAGCGGAATGACGACGATTTCACCGATCAGATACGAGGTCGATATCCAGGCGCCGTTGTCGACGCCCGTACCGATACCGCCCTCGATATCGAGCAGCGAAGCATTGGTGATCTGGATGTTCAGGATCGCCATGAAGGCGCCGATCATGCCGGCAAGGACGGCGATCCATTCTCTGGCGCTGGCCCGTGCGGCCTGTTGCGGCACGGCGGCGGTGGCTGTGATGGTGGACATGGCGTCATACTCCTCATCGCCGGCCCATTAAGCGCCGTGACCCTGATCGGAAGTCTTGGTGTCGATGCTCGGCTGCACCGACATGCCGGGGCGCAGGTCGCCGGAAGCAGCGCTGTCGCCGTCAAGAACGATCTTCACCGGGATGCGCTGTACGACCTTGGTGAAGTTACCGGTAGCATTGTCCGGCGGCAGCAGCGCGAATTCCTGGCCGCTTGCCGGCGCCAGGCTGTCGACGCGGCCGTGATAGACGCGACCTGGGAACATATCGACTTCGATATCAACGGGCTGGCCCGCATGAACGTCTGTCAGCTGCGTTTCCTTGT
>JAGWJK010000824.1 GCA_028865845.1 Rhizobiaceae bacterium | reverse complement strand
AGCCGCTGCACGTTCCAGATGGCGATGCCGCCGCCGAGAAGCAGGTCGAACAGCACCGCCGCGCCGACGACGAGCATGAACTTCGCGCGGAAAGAGCGTGGCGAGAAACGGCCGACCCCGACGAAATCATCCGGGCGATCCGCGGCGGCTTCGTAGCTCTTTGTGTCTTCGTTGTGGGGGACGTTGATGTTCACGTTCATAGCGGTTTTTGCCCCGAAGCGACCCAGATCGGCCAGCCCGCATAGCCCTTGGGATGCAGGGCAGCGAAGACGTGGTCATCGAAGCCACGTGCAAAACGTTCGCGAAACTCGTCGCTGTCGCCGCGGCGAACCGACAGGTCGTCGACGCACACGCCCTTCCAGCATTCGACGATATCTGCAAAATCCTGCGGGTCGCCGTCGAGATTGGTGACCATGTAGGATTCCATCCTGACGTCTTCGAAACCGCAATCGTTGAGATAGCGGCGGCTTTTCGGGCCGAGTTCGATATCCATGTTGAAATGGCTGAACAGCTTGGCGAGTTCGTTGTACGTCCACTGGATATTTTCACCACGAGGCTCGCCAAGGCAGTGCGAATTCTTCTCGTTGGTGATGTAGACGCGACCGCCCGGCTTGCAGATGCGGTAGAGCTCCTTGAGTATCAGCTCGGGTCTATCGAAGATCTGCAGCGAATGGCGGCAGGTCACGAAGTCGAACTGGTCATCCGCAAGCAGCATTTCCGAGGCATCGCCGTAGATATATTCGATCCCCTGGATGCCGAAGTCGGCAGCAACCTTGCGTGCATATTCGAGGCTCGGCTTGGAATGATCGAGCGCGACCAAGCGGCCGGGCTTGAACTCCTTGTGGACGAGCATTGCAAAATCGCCGATCCCGCAGCAGATGTCGGCAATGGCGAGGCCTTCGCGCATGCCGTGGCGGGGCAGCATGGTCTTTTCATGCCGCCAAGTGAGCTTGGTCTGCGTGCGCAGCACCGCAATGAACTGGCTGTTTTCGACGAGTGCCTGGCCGGGATAGAACTCCGCGTCATACTCTTCGACTGCGATATTCGGGATAACGGCCTGGAGTGCGGCAAATTTCCGTGTCGACCAGCCGACCACGCTCGAGGTAATGACCCAGATCGTCAGGTCCGGACGTTCACGTCCGGTCTTGACCAGAAGGCCGGCCAGCATCCTAAACGCAAGGTTGTTGAGGCGAACAAGGCGCTTGACGTTGACATAGACAGTCCCCTTCACCTTGGCGACCGAACTCTCCATGAGCCGCAGACAGGTATCGAGTTCCTCGGCATATTGCGGACGCATCGAACCGATGATCGAGAACTCCTGATTGTTCTCGTCGAAACTGACCTTGTAGGTATTTTGAGCGATTTCGGACATCAGGCGGCTTCATCCTCAAGAGCCAGATCGGCGATCAATCTCAGAGCGGTTTCGCCGATCGGCTCGACGGAAATGTCGGCGGCGTAATCGACGGCGAGTTCGAAAAGACCGATGCGCGGATCGAGCTTGGTCGATGAAAACAGCATTTCGCGATAGGCTTCCGGCGCCTCCTTGCCGTGCGCCTCCGCAACGGCATCGCGATAGAAATCCAGCTGCGCCTCGCTGCAGGGAAGCGTCAGAACCACCCGATCGATCGCACCCATGCGCTCGACCGCGCAGACGAATTGTCCGGTGCCCTCATGCGTGCGGAAGATCGTTTCCAGGAGTTCGTTCAGAACAGAAGAGAAGAGATTCGCGTAAAGCAGCGAGTCCTTCCTGTTGTGACTGATCATCCGTGCCACATAGGAAGAAAGACGATCGCAATGGCTCCAGTTCGAGCCGAATACGCCAATCTCCATATCGACTTCGATAAGCGATTGAAACTTGGCCACGGAAGACGTGTCAGGCGGAATGGCGACTATATTCATTTCCAAGACCGGGATTGAAAAAGATATGCGTATGAAATCTCGAAATCGAGAAGCGTTATATTAGAAGTCTAGTAATTTATATGTGGGGGATATTAGGCCGCTTGTTCTCCCGGGGGTAAACTATAGACGGCGGTTGACAGTATTATGTCACATGGCGTGTTTAATATGACACCGAAACACAACCTCTTGGCTCATTCACTCGCTATGCACGACATCGACGCCGCTACCAGCACTATTGCCGACGAACGGCCCTTTGCGGCCGCGGATGATGGCGATGCTTACGCAAGGCTGCTTGCGGAAGTCGAGGCACTGCGTTCTGAGAATGAGGACCTGAAGTTGCTCTACGAGGCGACGATCGAGCATGGCGAGGCGGTGGAAGATCAGCTTGCCGAAAGCAATATGCTGTTGCAGCGCGTTCAGACCCGCCTGGAAGAAGAGCTGCACGATGCCCTGCGCTATGTGCTGTCATTGTTGCCGGCGCCCAGGCAGAGCGGACCGCGCACCGACTGGTTGTTGGTTCCCTCGACGGAACTTGGAGGCGATTCCTTCGGCTATCACGATATCGACGCCGATCATTTCGCCATCTATCTGCTTGACGTCTGCGGCCACGGTGTCGGCGCGGCACTCTTGTCGGCGTCCGTCATCAATGTGCTGAGGGCTTCGGCTCTTCCCAACGCCGATTTTCGCGATCCGTCGGCCGTGCTTGCCGGGTTGAACGCGTCCTTTCCGATGGAAAAACAAAACAACATGTTCTTCACCATCTGGTACGGCGTCTACCAACGGTCGACCGGACGGCTTTCTTTTTCGAGCGGCGGGCATCCGCCGGCGATCCTGCTTCACGAAATGCCCGACGGTTCCGTCAGTACCGATCTGCTGATCGGCAGCGGCGGGATTGCCATCGGCGCAATCGCCGATCTGGATTACGATGCGGCAAGCGTCTTCGTGCAGCCGGGCGACCGGCTGCTGGTGCTGAGCGACGGTACATACGAAATCGCAACCGCCGGCGGCGAGCCGCTGACCTTCCAGGATATTCTCGATTTCACCCGCAAACCCGGCGGAGACGAGCCACCAGCCGTTCTCGCCTGGGCGCGCGCTGCCAATGGCGCCGAAACACTGCCCGACGATTTTTCGTTTCTGCGTATCGAGTTCTAAGAGGCCGCCGCGAAGAGGGGCGCCGGCTTTCGCGCAGTCCGCTTCGCCTCTCGCCTACACAGGCAGAACCAATTCTGT
>JAGWJK010000823.1 GCA_028865845.1 Rhizobiaceae bacterium | reverse complement strand
TGCTATAGCCATAGTGACGGAACAGTTTCTCGGCGGAATCGAGGATCCGCGTCACGTTTTCCTGACGTGTCAGATCGGCGGTGGCGTCGGAGAAATCGAGCATATGAGCCTTTCCGAATTACGAGTGACGATTTTCAATTTTCGTTAGTCGTAATCCATCAAAGCACAGATGTCAAGAAACCGCCCCGCGAAGCGAGGCGGCTACCCAGAAAACAGAGAGTATAGTGCGAGCCTGATTAGGCCCTAAGAAGCGCCGGCCTGAACCGGCGCACGCTGAGGAAGCCGACGATGACGATTACGATGAGCAACACCAGCTGCGAAATCATCACGGGAGGAGCGTTGTCGGCGGGCGCGATGGCGTGAAGCGGCGGAATCTTCTGGAAGGACTGTACGATAAGCACGAGACAGTTGAAGAAAAGCAGTGCGAGAGCGCCGACGACGTAGACCAGGCGCCAGATGCCGGCGAGATGAAACTTGTAAAGCGCCAAAGCCGTCGGGATGAAGATCAGCACACAGAGTGTGCCGACGATGATACCCGGTGTTACGACGGTGAACGGAAAGAGATAGCCCGTCAGGCTGGTGAGGATCGTCGTGACCATATAGATCAACGTTGTGCGCTCGTAGCGCTGGGAAGTCAGGAAACCGTATGCGACGACGATGCCGGTAACGATCGCGATCAGGCTGATAATGACGTGAATCAAGGTAAGTCCGGACATTCAGGCAATCCCCTTTTGCGCAATGCATTTTGCGCGGAAAGCATAGGCCGAAGATTTCATGCCGGATTGTAGATTCACGACTAATAATGCTGGATTCTGCTGGTCTTCCAAAGAGCAGATAAAGAAAAAGCGCCGCACAATCGCACGGCGCTCACAGTAAAGAATCCGCTAATTAAGCAGAGTGCACTTCGAGCGAAATCGGAACGGAAGCAAGCGCCTTCGAAACCGGGCAACCGGCCTTGGCCTTCAGTGCGAGTTCTTCGAATGTCGCGGCGTCGGCGCCGGGAACTTTGCCCGTGAGCGTCAGGTGAATAGCGGTGATGGCGAAGCCGCCTTCGACGCTTTCGAGCGTGACCTTGGCGGTCGTTTCCATGCTTTCGGCCGTGAAGCCGGCTTCATTGAGGATGAGCGACAGCGCCATGGTGAAGCAGCCGGCGTGGGCAGCGCCGATCAGCTCTTCCGGATTGGTGCCGGCAACGCCTTCGAAACGGCTAGCAAAGCCGTAGGGGTAGTGATTGAGCGCACCGCTCTGGGTCGAGATCTGACCCTTGCCGTCTTTCAGACCGCCGGACCACTGGGCCGAACCTGTACGATTGATCTGCATGCCGTCCTCCTTGTTTTGATTGAGCCGGAGGCAAGGTTTTCCGCCTCGCCCGCAATATCCGATGAAGGCCGCGACTGCCGCCTCCATCCGCAATATAACGCTCTATCCGCCGAAGACGACAGCGCCGTAACAATTAACCTCGGACCGCCTGTTATCCCCTGGTCCGTCCCGCCGCCGCCGAACGGATATTGTCGAGCGTCACGGCGACCAGCAGGATCGAGCCAAGCACGAGATACTGGTAGAAGGCCGGAATGTTGAGCAGATTCATAACGTTCTGAGCAATACCCATGATCAGCACGCCGACGATGACGCCGCTCATTGAGGCGCGGCCGCCGGCAAGCGACACACCGCCGAGCACACAGGCCGAGATAACGAGAAGCTCGAGCCCGATCGCCGCGTTCGGCTGCCCGGAGGTGATGCGCGAGGACAGAAGGATGCCGGCGATGGCGCAGACGAGCCCCTGCAGCGTGAATATCCAAATGCGCATATTGGCGACGTTGACGCCGGCGAGCCGCGACGCTTCCGGGTTGCCGCCGATCGCCAATGTGTTCTTGCCGAAAATGGTTCGGTTCAGCACGAAGCCGAACAGCAGGAACAGGATCACCATGATCCAGATCGGGGTCGGAATGCCGAGGAACGTCGAAAGCGCCAGCTGGTAGAAATTCGGGTCGTTGATACCGACGGCGCGGCCGTCCGAGGCGATCAGCGCCAGGCCACGAACGATCTGCATGGTGGCAAGGGTCGCGATCAGCGCGTTGATGCGCAGCTTGGCGATCAGCGCTCCATTGACGAAGCCGACGACGGCACCACAAGCCAGTGCCGCCAGCAGGCCTAGAATGATGGAGCCGGTTACGTTCGATGCCATCACGGCGATCATGCCGCAGAAGGCCACCGTCGAGCCCACCGACAGATCGAAGTCGCGCGATGCCAGGCAGAACATCATGGTGCAGGCGACGATGCCGATGGTCACCACCGATTGCAGCAGGCCGATCATGTTGCGCTCGGTCAGGAAGTTCGGAACCGTCAGCGCCACGATGAGGAAGGCCACCGCGAAAATGACCACGAGGCCCTGTTCGCCGAGGAGGATTTTTTTCAAGGAAGACATCGTCGAGGGTTCCTTAGATCAGTAGGCGCTTGCAGCGTTTTTATCAGGCAGTGCGGCGGTGAGGATTCGGTGTTCGTTGAAATCGGCGCGGGAGACGTCGGTCGCGACCTTGCCGCCGCACATCACGATGATGCGGTCGGAAACGCCCATGACCTCGGGCAACTCGCTCGAAATGACGACGATCGCCATGCCATCGGCTGCAAGTTCGTAGAGGATTTCATAGATCTCCGACTTGGCGCCGACATCGATGCCGCGCGTCGGCTCGTCGATGACCAGTACTTTGACGCCTTGCTCCGATAGCCAGCGACCGAGGATGACCTTCTGCTGGTTACCGCCGGACAGGTTGATGATGTCCTGCTTGCGCGACGGCGTGCGCACCCGCAGTTTTTCGATGAAGCGATCTGCAAGGGCGGCTTCCTTCCGTGGGCTGAGAATCCCGAAAGGCGAGAAATGCCGGCGCGAAGAGATCGCGATATTTTCCTGGATGGATCGGCCCTGGATGATGCCGTCGAACTTGCGGTCTTCCGGGCAGAGCACCATACCGGCGTGGATGGCAGCCCGCGGATCGTTCGGGCTGACGGCAACGCCGTCGATCGTCACGCTGCCGCGCTGGCGGTGATCGGCTCCGAAGAGCAGCCGTGCCATCTCGCTGCGCCCGGCGCCGATGAGGCCGAAGAATCCAAGAATTTCGCCCTGGCGCACGGAG
>JAGWJK010000017.1 GCA_028865845.1 Rhizobiaceae bacterium | reverse complement strand
GGACGACGGTGACGCCCTGCAGATCCGCAAAGGGCATGACGTCGGCGATGTGGTAGACCGTGCGACCCCAGGCAACGCCGATCCTCTCTCCCTTATCGATCAGTTCGAGGAACACGGCCGCGGCAACGACCGGCATTTCGGCGGTCGGATCAAGGGCATGCCGGTCTTCGGGGACAATCCATACAGCCTTAAGACCTGCGGCATCTTCGAGCTGGCGTGCCATCACGTCGTCAGCGAAAAGCTGCGTCGATGTCGAGATATTCACGATGCCGGTTTCACGAGCCCGCCGCAGATACATGGCAACGGAAGCGCGCGAAATATCGAGATGTTTTGCCACCTCATCCTGCCGCAAACCATGGGTGTAATAGAGCCAGGCGGCTTTGTGCAGGACCTGGTCGGCAGCGCGGATCGGCATATCGTTTATTCCAGAAAAATCTATTCCGACATTATTCATGAGCGCTGACAAAAGTCAAACGCCCGCAAAATTTCAACGAAACCCATAGCATTTAAGGGGCGCAGACGCAGCAGGACGCGAGCTTCAAAACGGCGATAGTGGCGAGTTTCCCGGTCAACTCACCTGCATGTGAACGGAATCTGGCTTGAGATCACTACACCGGACGCACAATGACCGATGTCTTCCTCCGTCCCAATATTCGAACTGGAAGAACACGGCGGTTGTATCCGCTCCGGCGATAAGACGCGGCTGGGCACAGCCTTGTGTCGGCGTCGCGCGGTGCGATCCAGCAGCGAAATCCTGCCCAACGCATCGCGCCCGCGATCAATCTCTCTTAGCGCGCGGCAACCCAGTTATGCCACTCGCCTGGGCTGCCGTTGAAGACGTTGAGGTCGATACGCCCATCTACGCCGTGCGAAACGCCGGACCCGGAGTATTGCCAGAAGACCCATTTCCGACCCGGATAGACCTTTGAAGGATGGGCGGCCACTGAACGCAGCCAGAAGGGATAATCGAGCAACTCGCCCTTCAGATTGTCGCGATAGAAATCCGGAGCCGTATAGACGATCGGGCGCTGGCCATAATGCTGTTCCAGCTTGTCCATGAAGACCTTCATCTTCTCCAGAACGCGCTCGCGGGAGGGCCGGTTCTTGCAGCTCGATTCGCCGTTCCATTCGACGTCGATGACCGGGGGCAGGGAACCTGCTTCCCTCGGGACGTTGCGGATGAACCAGTCGGCCTGCTCGCCGGCCGTGCGGCACCAATAGAAGAAATGATAGGCGCCATGCTTCAGACCAGCCTGTTTTGCCCTTTCCCAGTTCTTCCTGAACATCGGATCGAGATGATCGCCGCCGTCGGTCGCCTTTATGTAGACGAAGTTGGCGCCCTGGGTCCGCAATGTCTCCCAATCGATATCGCCTTGCCAGCGCGAAACGTCCACGCCGTGCACTGCGAGCTTCTTGGGCGAGTAGGAGCCGAAATCGATCGGCTTGGCATCTCGAAAACGGCGATTGTAGATCTGCATGCGCGTCGTCGTCGGCGCCATGTCCATGTCGCGCGTCTGTACGGTCAGGAACGCGGCCGGCCGTTGCATCGGGACCGGTGTCCTGGTGGTGTTGTCTATCGGCAGGAACGCTTGCGGCTCCGGATCAGACCCTGTGAAGGCCACGACCTGCCGCGGCTGAACGGTGGTCTGCGGCTGGGAAGCCGTTGGCGTAACGCTGCTGCCGACATCGGCCGAGGGCACCGGCGCGTTTGACCGATTGATGGAGCTGGTCGTTTCCTGCGACGGCACGCTGCTCAAAACCTCGTCCGGCCCGGAACTGGCGACGCAGCCGGACAGGATCAAGCCGGCGAGAATGATTGCTGAAACAGCTGAAGAACGCATGAGAACCCGCACGCAAAACAAGGCCGATCGTTGAGGTCCCGTCATCGGGGAGCCGCCAAGACAAAATGCTAATGGAGAATTACCAAAAAAGACTGAATCCAATCTTTACGACACTGTGGCAGGGAATCTTCATCGTCGATCGCTTGTCGGCACACGACGGCGGATTCTTCCCCGTCCGGCTTGCCGATGTGGGCGAAGCTGCCACACTCGTCATCCGATGTTGATCGGCAAGCAGAATACGGCCTTGAAATGCCGTTGTCCGGCTTGCCTTCAACGTCACGGTCCGCGATAGGACGACTTTCGTCCGAAGAGAACGCCCTTGTTTGTCTCCGAATTGCTAGCGATCGCCTCCGCCACCTGCATCGCGCTAAGCTCGATGTTCATCGGCGAGCTGAATGGCCGGGTGCCGCTGATGCGGCTCGCGCGGTGGCAGCTCACATCGGCCTTCCTGATGACCGTGATCGCCGCCACCTTTGCCGGCGGTTGGGGTACGCTCGGAATTTGGCAGATCGAAGCGCTGATTGCATCGAGCCTTGCCGGCATCGTCGTCGCCAGCACGACGTATTTCGCCTCGATCTATACGGCGGGTCCGCGTGTGACGGCGCTGCTTTTTTCGCTCGCGTCGCCATTCGCGCTCCTCTTCGGCTATCTTGTGTTCGGCGAGACGATCACCCTTCGTCAGGGCATCGGCGTAGCTCTGATCCTTCTGGGGATCGTGATTGCCATCGGTGTGCGCAGACGGCGGCCGGCGCCAATGATCCCGCTTGGTGACGATCAGCCGGTCACCGCTCCCGCGCCGCCGGCGCAGCGTCCGCCACTGATCGGCATCGTGCTCGGCGTGGTCACGGCGCTTGGCCAGGCCATCGGAAGCCTGCTTGCCCGGCCCGCCATGGCTTCCGGCGTCGAACCTTTCGCTGCCATGGCCATTCGCTCAGGCTTTGCCGTCATCTGCTTCTGGGCGATTTTAGCGGTTCCGATCGGCCGTAGCGAAAAAACAGCATTTCGCATGAGGGATTTCGGCTTCATCGTGACCGCGGCCTTTTTCGGCACAGCGCTTGGTATGTCGCTGCTGATGGCGGCGCTGAAGACGGGTAACGTCGGCCTCGTGTCGACGCTGTCTTCGATGACGCCGATCGTCATCCTGCCGATGGTGTGGCTGCGGAGCGGCCAAATGCCGCGTGCGCACGCCTGGGGCGGTGCGGCCTTGGCGATAGTCGGCACCGCTCTTATCAGCCTCGCATAGGGATCAGTTCATCGGACTATTCGGCGGCGCGGATATCGCTTCAGCGTCGCGATCCTGCGCGTGGGTTTCGCGGCTACGGCGCCTCGTAACCGAACGATTTCAACGAAAAACCGTCCATATTGGCCAGCGACGAAGCAGGGAATGCGCGCTGACGCCATCGCACCGGATGTCGCTCTTCGGTTGCTCAGTCAATCCTCAATTGATGTCGAGACGGGTCTTCCCATTGGTCATGTCGGGAGCTGAAGCGCATGTCTCAGCGCCTCTTCAAATCTGATATTTCAGATGTTGAAATATCAAAACTCAAATGCTAGCGTCCGAGCAGAATAGGAGACTGCGGGAGGAAGAGGTGCAGGACGCAAGGCGGCTAGAGCCGATCCAGATGAGGAGTCTTCGTGACCATGTGCACGAGACCCTTCGCGAGGCGATCATCTCAGGCCGCCTGAAGACGGATGAGCGTCTGAACGAACGTGATCTCGCGTCCGAACTCGGGATCAGCACCACGCCGCTGAAGGAAGCGCTACGGCAGCTTGAAAGCGAGGGGCTGGTTCGGATTGAAGCGCGGCGCGGGGTCTACGTGACCTTCAATGCCCGCCGCGCCGAAGAGCTGATCCTTGCGAGGGCAGCGCTTGAAAGCGTCCTCGCCCGCCAGGCGGCGCGGCATGCAAACGAAACCCACATCGAGGTGATGCGCGACGTCGTCGGTAAAATGCAAATGGCGGTCGCCAATGCCGACCTCATGGGCCTTATCGAGCTGAACGAGCGCTTTCACGACATCATTCATGATGCTTCCGGCTGCGAATATCTCCGTCGGCTGCAGAATGGCCAGCGCATGTACCACCACACCGCTCGTCTGACGATCCTTGCCGAGGAGAAAGAGCGGGTGCGTTCGCATGCCGAACACGAATCCATCATGAAAGCCATCGCCGTCGGCGATGAGGATGAGGCCGAACAATTGATGCGCCGGCACGTCATGGAGGCGGGCAAGAAGCACATCAGTGCCGTTTTCGAAACGGCAACGAGGGAGAAGCAGGAATGAACCGGAATGAATACCGCAAAGCTCTGCAGGGCATATCGGGCGTCCATATCACCGCCTATGACGGTTCTGGCGAGATCGATGCAAACCTGACCGGAAAGATCGTCGGCAACATCGCCGCCGCCGGCATTCACAATATCGTTTCCGGCGGCAATACCGGTGAATTCTACAGCCTGACTTTCGACGAGGTCGTGCGGCTCCAGGCGATCGCGACCGAGGCAGCGGACGGCAAGGCCGCGGTGACCGCCGCCGTCGGCCGGTCTATCCGCGAGGCCGTCGCGACAGCCAAGCATGCCAAGGCCGCAGGATGCGACGGCATCATGGTGCATCACCCACTCGACCCATTTGCAGCTCCGCATGCGCAGGCGGACTATTTCATTTCCATCGCGGAATCGACGGATCTTCCGGTTGTCGCCTATCTGCGTTCGGACGCCATTCCGCTCGCTGATCTCACTCGTATCGCCACGCATCAGAATATTGCCGGGATCAAGTTCGCCTCGACCAATATCCTGCTGTTTTCAGAATGCGTGCGTGCGACCGCCGGGCAGGACGCCATCTGGATCTGCGGCCTTGCCGAGGGATGGGCGGCTTCCTTCTACGCACTGGGCGGCCGCGGTTTCACCTCGGGCCTCGTCAATGTCGATCCGCAGAGGTCTTTGGCGATCTGGAAGTCCCTGGAGGCCGGCGATTTCGCCGCTGCACGCACGTTGGTCGCGACCATCGCCGAATTCGAGAAGATGCGAACGAGATACAATAACGGCGCAAACGTCACGGTGGTGAAAGAGGCACTGCAAATTCGCAATTTCCCGGTCGGCGCGGTGCGCTCGCCGGGATTGGCGGCACTCGATGCCGCGGATAGGTCGCGTCTGGCCGGGATATTGGCAGGTTGGGAGGAACGAAGACCAGGCTAGTATTCGGACGCGATAGAGCTTGCCGGAGGAGAACGCAGCTTATCGCTTTAACAAACTGAGGAGGAACAGTTATGGAATTTCCGATTTCGAGACGCCTTTTTTTGGGCGGGGTCGCCGTTGCCGGCGCATCCTCATTATTGACGGGACGCAGTTTTGCAGAGGGTTTGCCCCTGCCGTCGTCGCCGGTTACTCTTAACGTTGTCGACGCCGCGGGCAATCTCGCGCTGACCCAACCGATTTTTGATAATTACGTTGCCGCGAACCCCAATCTGGTTTCGCACATCACCTTCAATCAGGCTCCCTCGCCGGAACTGCCGGGCAAGATCAAGGCACAGCAGCGCGCCAAGCGCATCGATATCGATATGGTCATCATCGGCACCGACGCGCTCTCGGCTGGCCTTGCCGACGATATCTGGCTGCACATCGACGGGCTGAAGGATACCGGCCTTCCCGATTTCAAGGATATCTATCTAGAGCCTGCCTACCGCATGCTGAGCCTTGCCAAGGGCTGCGGTGTCATCGTCACCTATTATCCGTCCGGCCCGCTCATCGGCTATATGCCGAAGGTCACGAAGGTGCCGACCACGGCCCAGGAATTGCTCGACTGGACGAAGGAAAACCCCCACAAGTTCATCTACGCTCGCCCCGCCAATTCCGGCCCGGGCCGTACCTTCCTGATGGGCTTACCCTATCTTCTCGGGGACAAGGATCCGAAGGATCCGATGAACGGCTGGGACAAGACCTGGGCGTATCTGAAGGAACTTCACAAGAATATCGAATACTACCCCGCGGGCACCGCGGCCGTCATGAAGGAATTCGGCGACGGCACCCGCGACATGACCGTGACTACGACCGGCTGGGACATCAATCCGCGCGCCCTCGGCGTCGTGCCGAAGGAAGCCAAGGTCGGGAAGCTCGCCGGCTTCCACTGGGTTTGCGATGCGCATTATCTGAGCATTCCCAAGGGCGTCTCCGACGACAAGGTCGCCGTCCTCATCGATCTCATGAAATTCATGCTGAAGCCCGATCAGCAGGCCTTTACCTATGACAAGGGCTATTTCTATCCCGGCCCGGCGGTCAAGAACGTGCCGCTCGAAATGGCTCCCAAGGCCAGTCAGGACGTGATCGCGGAATTCGGCCGGCCTGAATATGCCGACTGGATCGCCAACAATCCGATCGATCTGCCGCTTGAACCAACTGCCCTGGTTGCCGCGTTCCGTCGCTGGGACGAGCAGGTCGCCGGCGGCTGAGGTAGTCAAGGGTAAAGCGCAAACGTCGCCATGTGTGATCCGCGAGAGCGGGTCACACACTGGGAGGGGATACTCAAAATGCAGCTTGCATCACATCCGTTCAACGAGCTTCGCCTCGACAATATGAGCCGCTCCTTCGGCGCCTTCAACGCGCTTCGGGATATCTCGCTTTCCATTCGCAAAGGTGAGTTCATCGCACTTCTCGGCCCGTCCGGCTGCGGCAAGTCGACGGCGCTGAACTGCATCGCCGGACTGCTCGGCACCACCGGCGGCGGGATCTTCATCGACGG
Organism: Rhizobiaceae bacterium; assembly: GCA_028865845.1. Taxonomy (GTDB): domain Bacteria; phylum Pseudomonadota; class Alphaproteobacteria; order Rhizobiales; family Rhizobiaceae; genus Rhizobium. The sequence continues at coordinate 8,298 of JAGWJK010000017.1, read as the reverse complement.
ACGGCGGATCGACCAGTTGAAGCCCGAGGATCGCGGCTTCGGGATGGTCTTTCAGAACTACGCTCTCTTTCCGCACATGACGGTGAATCAGAACGTCGGCTTCGGGCTGAAGATGCGCAACGTTCCCAGGGCTGAGATCGAACAGAAGGTTGCGAACGCTCTGGCGCTGGTGCGTCTGCAAGGGCAGGGCGACAAGCTTCCGGGCCAGCTTTCCGGCGGTCAGCAGCAGCGCGTTGCCATCGCCCGTGCCATCGTGATCGAACCACCGCTGGTTCTCATGGATGAGCCGCTCTCCAACCTCGATGCCAAGCTTCGGTTGGAAATGCGCGCGGAGATCCGCCGTATCCACAATCAGCTCGGCGCCACCACCATTTACGTCACGCACGATCAGGACGAGGCGCTGTCGCTTGCCGACCGCATCGTCGTCCTTCGCGACGGCAGCATCCGCCAGGTCGGCGCGCCGCACGAGCTTTACGAGCACCCTGCCCATATCGACGTTGCCGAGTTCATGGGTTTTCGCAATCGCGTCGCCGGCAAGGTCGTGGCGCGCAACGGACAGGTTGCGACGGTCGCGATCGAAGGTGCCAGCTTGTCAGGTGTGGCCGCGGATGACGTGAAGGCTGGAGACACCGCGCTGCTGATGGCGCGTGGTGACGATGTCACCGTGTCGGACACGGGCGGCAACAGCATTTCAGCGACGGTTGAAACCGTTGAATATCGCGGTCGCGAGTTCGTCGGCATGGCGCGCACGGGAACGGGGATGGACCTGATCTTCCATTCCCCCAAGCCGACCGCGATCGGCAGCGTCATTTCCCTGTCGGTTGCCGCCGACAAGGCTCTCGTTTTTGCTGGGTGAGGGGATGGCTATGGACACGATGGTTTCCTCACAACGCCTTTCGATCCGGCAGCGGCTTGCGCTGCGCGGCATCGATGGCGTGACCTTGATGATCCTGCCCGCGCTGGTCTTCGTGCTCGCCGTTTTCGTTTATCCGTTCCTCTACGGCCTGGTATTGTCCTTTCAGCCGCTGGATGGCGGGCCGCTGTCGAACTATCAGAAATTCTTCTCCGATCCCTATCTCTACAACACCATCTGGGCCACGCTTCGGCTGGCCGTGCCCACCACGCTCATCAGCGTGGCCTTCGCCATTCCGATCGCGCTGCGCGTCCGGCTTATGCGGCATCAGCGGCTGCTGACGACGATCCTCGTGCTGCCGATCACTCTCGGCACGGTTCTCGTCGCCGAGGGCCTTCTCAACTATCTCGGGCCGCAGGGCTGGTTCAGCCGCACCCTGATGCTGATCGGCGTGATCAGCCAGCCGCTGAAATTGACGAACAACTATTGGGGTGTGTTCGTCTCGCTGATCATCACGGTGTTTCCCTTCACCTTCCTGCTGACGCTGTCCTATGTGACTGGCATCGATCCGGCACTGGAGCGGGCTGCCGCAACCCATGGAGCGAACAGCTGGCAGCGCTTTCGTTTCGTCATGTTGCCGCTTCTCGTGCCGGGGCTTGCCGTCGCGTTCTGCCTCACCTTCGTGCAGGCATTTTCAGTCTTTCCCTCGGCTGTGCTGCTTGGTGCGCCGTCGGGACCGACGCGCGTGATTTCCATCGCAGCCTCGCAGGCCGCCTTCGAGGAGTATGACGACTCTCTCGCCTCCACGATCGCGATGATCATGGCAGCCGTGCAGCTGTTCGTCGTCGTCTGCGTGCTGGCGATCCGGAACCTGTTTTATCGCGGCTCAACGGCCGGCGGAAAGGGATGAAACGATCATGATCCGCGACACCTCCATCGCATCCAAACTCTGGATCACTGCCGTCTGGGTGCTGACCGCCTTCTTCGTGATCAATGTCCTTGCGACCATCGCAGCCGTCGTCCTGTCGTCCTTCGGTACACGCTGGCTTGGAACCTGGATACCGGAAGCCTTCACCATCAAATGGTACGCGAGCGCCTGGCAGGAATTCCAGCTCAGCCGCGTTCTGCTGACGACCTTCCAGATCGTCTTCACCGTCGTTTTGTTGTCGGGCCTGCTCGGCGTCACCGCAGCCTATGCTATGGCCCGCCGCGATTTTCCAGGCAAGCGGTTGGTCATGCTGATCTTTCTTCTGCCGCTTCTGGTTCCACCGATCACTTTCGGTATCCCGCTGACGACGGTGCTCTACAAGTTCGACGTCGGCGGCACGTTCTGGGGCGTCGTGCTCGCAAACCTCGTGCCGACCGTACCATTCGTCATCCTGGTCATGATCCCTTTCATCGAGCAGATCGATCCGAAGATCGAGGCGGCAGCCCGGGTTTTTGGTGCAGGCACCTTCCGCCTCTTCATCCATGTGCTCCTGCCCATGCTGATCCCCGGCATTCTCGCTTCGTTGCTGCTGGTGCTGGTGCGCACGGTCGGGATGTTCGAGCTGACGTTCTTCACGGCAGGCCCGACCACGCAGACGCTGGTCGTGGCCCTCTATTACTCAGTCTTTGCCGCGGGCGTACGGTCCGTGCAGTCCATCGATGCCATGGCCGTGATCTACATGGTGACGACCCTCATCTGGCTGCTCATCGCGCTCCGGTTCGTCAATCCAACACAAATCGTCGCGCGTACGCGCCAGGCCTCGCATTGAGTCCTGGCGTGCTTCGCCGCAATCACAGCGCAGTCCGAAAGGTCAATGACAATGAAAATCCGCGCGGTCGAAACCGTCCAGCTACCGCATCTCAACAACATTCTGTGGGTACTCGTTCACACGGATGAGGGGATCACCGGTCTCGGAGAGACATTTCGCGGGGCGAATGCCGTCGCAAGCTATATTCATTCCGAGGTCGCACCGCAGCTGATCGGCAAGGATCCGCTGGAGATCGACCGCATCTCGAAATTGCTGAGCGAGCCCTATGTCGGCTTTCGCTCCTCAGGGGTCGAGATCCGCGCGGCTTCCGCGATCGATATTGCGCTCTGGGATATCTTCGGCAAGGCGGTCAACCAGCCGATCCATCAGCTGCTCGGTGGTCTGTCCCGGCCGTCCATTCGCACCTACAATACGTGCGCGGGCTACACCTACAATAAGAGCGGAGCACGCCGCTATATCGGCGACGGCGACGAGGGAGCCGAAGGCCCTTACGAGGATCAGATCGCCTTCAGCCGCGATGCCGGTGCGCTGGCCGAGAGCCTGTTGTCGGAAGGCATCACGGCGATGAAGATCTGGCCGTTCGATCCTTTCGCAGTAGCCAGCGGCGGCAACTACATCCATCGCAACGATCTGGACAAGGCCCTAACGGCCTTCCGGCAGATCCGCGATGCGGTCGGCGACCGCATGGAGGTGATGACCGAAATGCACTCCATGTGGGACCTGCCCTCGGCTCTCGCGATCGCCCGCGAGCTCAAGGACTTCAGACCCTTCTGGGTCGAGGATCCGGTCAAGATGCAGGATTCGGCAGCGCTCGCCACTTATGCCAGCCGCTCCGGCGTCCCGGTCTGCGCCAGCGAAACGCTTGCGACCCGCGCCCAATATCTCGAAGTCCTTCGCCAGGGCGCCGTCGATTATGTAATGCTCGATATCTCGTGGTGCGGCGGTCTCAGCGAAGCCAAGAAAATCGCGACGATGGCCGAAACGTTCCAGCGACCGGTCGCTCCGCATGATTGCACCGGCCCCGTCGTCTTTGCCGCGTCGATCCATCTGTCGCTGAACGCGCCGAACGCCGTCTTCCAGGAATCCGTCCGCGCTTATTACACGTCCTGGTACCGCGATCTCGTCACCGTGATGCCGCGTATCGAAAACGGCCTGATCTACCCGTTCCAGGGCGCGGGACTGGGTCTTGAACTCAGTGAGTTCGTTCTCGAACACAAGGACGTAATTCGCCGCAAAACGGACGGGGCCGGGACCTGATGCAGTTTGAGTGCATTGCCGATATCCGCGGTGAATTCCTCGAGAGCCCGGTCTGGGATGACAGGCGTTCGGCGATTTTCTGCTGCGATGTTCTTGGGCGGTGCATTTATGAGGTGGGCCTTGAGGGCGGCATCAGACGGAAGTGGAGCTTCGAGGCAAAGGTCGGTTCGCTCGGTCTTTGCGAGAGCGGCCGGCTGATCGTCGCCACGGGGCTGGAGATTATCCTCTTCGATCCGGAGACCGGCGCGCGCGATCGCCTCGCGGTGCCGGCGGAAGAGCCGCCAGGCAACCGTCTGAACGACGGCAAGGTCGGCCCGGACGGCTGTTTCTGGGTCGGCAGCATGGACGACGGTCCGCACAAGATGCCCGTCGGCAGCCTCTATCGCATAGATGCGGCAGGACGGTGCGATCGGAAGGCGTCGGGTTTCTATGTGTCGAACGGCCTGGCCTGGTCGCACGACGATCGGACCCTATTTCACTCTGATTCACGCGGATTGTGGATCGACGCCTATGATTTCGATCCGGTGGCAGGACATATCGGCAATCGCGTTCGCCTGCTGGATCTGGACGCGACGGCTGGGCGCCCCGATGGTGCCGCATGCGACACGGCTGGTTTTTACTGGAGCGCGGGGATTTCCGCGGGCGTGCTGAACAGGATCAGCCCTCAAGGAGCCATCTGCGAACGCATCGGCTTTCCGGTATCCGGGCCGACCATGCCCTGCTTCTGCGGTCCCGATCTGAAGACGTTGGTAGTCACCTCGCATCGCTGCGGCGAACATCCGGCAAATCGATCCGGCGGCTTGTTCGCCGCTCGCTCGGCCGTTGCCGGAGTGAGGGTCGGCCGCATGAAAGGCGTTTGACGTGTGGCGCTTAACGAGATGATGGATATTTGCCGGTGAGCCAACCGATCAGCCCGATAACCCTGCGATCCAGCAGCTACGTCGCAGTCGTCGACGTGGAGATGGGGTCGACGGTGCTCTCGTTACAATGGTTGACGGCGGATGGCAGGTCCCATGACCTGCTTGTTCCGTCGGGCCCCGGCAACAACGCGTTCGATGCGGGCTGTTTCATCATGGCACCGTTCACCAACCGGATCGCGGATGGCACCTTTCTGTTTGAAGGGGAGAGAATCTCCTTTCCGGTCAACCAGCCAGCGCAGGGCAATGCGATTCATGGCCTGGCACGCGAGCGGCCATGGGAAATCGTGGAGCAAGGTCCCGAAAGCCTCACAACGATCGACCGGTGTCGAGACGATGGATCGGGCTACACCTACGATCTGACGCAGACGATCAGGCTTGATCACCAGGGCGCAAGTTTCGAATTGTCTGTCGTCAATTGCGGGCCGGCGCCACGCCCCTTCGGGCTTGGCTATCATCCGTGGTTTGTCCGTTCGCCTGCCGCAAGGCTGGCTTTTCACGCGGAAACCAAGTTCCGGCACGATTCGCGTGGGCTGCCCGAGGCGCCGCGGGGGATCGGGGAGGGCTGTGATTTTGCCGGTCCTGCCGGCCAGCCGGTGCCGTCAAGTCTGCATGCGCATTATGCCGGCTGGGCGCCGCGAAATGCCGAATTGCTGTTGCCGACTTCCGGCCTGGCGATCCTGATGAGCGCCGGTGGCGCCCTGACCAATCTGCAGATCTATGCGCCGGAAGGACGCGAGACGATCTGTATCGAACCTGTCAGTCATATACCGGACATACACAATCGACCTGAGCTCGCCCGATACGGCGACATCACTGTCCTGAAGCCGGGAGAACGTCTTGTCGGCAGCATGACCATTGCAGCGACGAAGCTGACGCCACTCTCGACGGTCGTTCGGGAAGGTGTGGGGAAGCCGACCTGATCGACACTCGGTCTCTGGCAAGCGCTTCTGTCAGCGAGGAGAGCTTCCTTTCAACGCATGGCCACGTTGCCGATCGAGTGCATCAGGGTGCTGCGAGCCGCATGGAGATGGCGGTTGCAAGCCTCGGTGATCTTCTGTTCGTCGCGGCTGAGAATGGCGTCTATATAGGTCAGGTGCTGATGAATGGCGGCTTCGTTGCGCTCCCGTTCATCCACCTTGTTCCATTGATAATGATAGAAGAAAATCAATGAGATGACCTGATAGAACTCGGTAACGAAGCGGTTGGAGGAAGCGCCGTTGATCAGCCGGTGCAGCTTTTCGTCGAGGTGCGAGAAACTGTGATAGTTGCTTTCGATGGAGGCGAGCAGTTCGACATGTTCGTCGCGAATGTCCCGCAACTGCCGCCAGCTATCGGATTCCTGCGGCAACTGGGCGAATTTCAGGACTGAGCGCAGCTCGAATATTTCTCTGATGTCCGAGAGCTCGTTGGCGAACTCCAGCGTCATCCCCTTGAACACCCAGCTCCCGCTTTGGCGGCGCTCCAGCAATCCGAAATGCTGGAAGCTCTGCAGGAATTCACGGATCGAAGTGGTCGACGTATGAAATTCGCGCGCCAATCGCGATGCGTTGAGCGCCTGGCCCGGCCGGCTGTCGGTCTGGAGAATCCATTTCAGGAATTGTTGCTCCACCAGAAGCGCTGTTTCGATGGTTTCAGCCTGCTCGAATTGATCGCTTGCGGTCGGTATCCTGGCGCAGGACCAGCCGTCCTCGAAAGCAAGAATCCCGTCATTTTGCATGGCCGCCAGGCATTTTCGGATCGTCGTCCTGCTCGCGCCAAGTGTCTGCGCCAGCTTTCGCTCGGAATCGAGCTTGGTGCCGACCCCGCGTTTTTCCACGTGTTTCAGCAGGTCGTTATAGGTCCGTTTGTAGAGTGTTTCGTTCCGCATCTCATCTCTCCGGTGGTTCTTAAAACATAAAAAACCGCTGGAGTCAGCCAAATTGCTATGGAATGGTGACGACAGTGTTGAGGAGAGGGAGTTGAAGGACCGCATAAATCGAGATCCACTGCCAGTGCCAAGAGGCGAGAGCGGAGGATTACTGGAGGTGTCGGGCGTCCTTCGCGAGTGACGTATCATCCATGGGTTATCAATTCGATTTCGGCGCTCTGTTGCCGTATTGGCCGCAATTCGCGCTCGGCGTCTGGCTGACAATACAGCTCTCGGTCGCTTCGACCATTGCAGGTTTCGTACTCGGCACATTGTGCGCCATAGGCCGTACGGGCAGTTCGCCTCTCGTCCGCAAGATCGTCGGCGGCTATGTGGAGATCATTCGCAACACGCCGCTGCTGGTGCAGATATTCCTGATCTATTTCGGCATCGCGACGCTAGGCATTCGAATTCCTGCCAACGTCTCGGCGGTTATCGCGCTGGTCATCAACATCGGCGCCTATGTCAGCGAGATCATCCGTGCCGGTATCGAGTCTATCCCGAAGTCGCAGCTCGAAGCGGCCGAATGTCTTGGGCTATCGCCGACGCAGATCTACCGACACGTCATTCTCCAGCCGGCGGTCGAGCGCGTCTATCCGGCCCTGACGAGCCAATTCGTACTGTTGATGCTGGCTTCTTCGATCACCTCGCAGATTTCGGCAGAGGAACTAACCGCGGCTGCCAATCGCATCCAGTCGGATACGTTCCGCAGCTTTGAGACCTATGTCGTGATCGGGATCCTCTATATCGCACTGTCCTACCTGATGCGCATGGCACTCAACGGCGTGGGGCTTCTGGTTTTCAAACGCCGCCGCAAGCTCGGCACGGCGCTATAGGAGATCACTATGCCCAATTTCGGTCTCGTCCACGTCGTTTTCCTGCTGCAGGGCGCAGTTTGGACCCTGGTGTTGTCGGCGCTTGGCTTTGTCGGCGGTGGCCTCATTGGTTTCCTCGTCGCGCTTGCCCGCGTTTCTCCGAAGGCTGTCATCCGCGTGCCGGCGACGTTCTATGTGCAGATCATCCAGGGCACGCCGCTGCTGGTCCTGCTTTTCATCATCTATTTCGGTCTCAGCATCTACGGGCTTGATGGGCTGCCGGCGATCGTAGCGGCCGCTGTCGGCATCACGATCTACACCTCGGCCTTCCTGGGTGAGATCTGGCGCGGCGCCATCCAGTCGATCGCCAAGACCCAATGGGAAGCTGCCGAATGTCTCGGGCTTTCAAGCTGGCAGCGCATGACGCGCGTCATCCTGCCGCAATCCCTGCGCATCGCGGTCGCGCCAACGGTCGGCTTCCTCGTGCAGGTCGTCAAGAATACATCGCTCGCATCCGTCATCGGTTTTGTCGAGCTTTCCCAGGCAGGCAAGGACGTCAACAACTCCACCTTCCAGCCTTTCATCACCTTTGTCGTGGTCGCAGTGATCTATTTCGTCATCTGTTACCCGCTGTCTTGGTCCAGCCGTCAGCTGGAGAGGAGGCTCCGTGGCGCCAATCGTTAGTCTAACCAATGTTCATAAAAGCTTCGGCGCGCTGGAAGTGCTCAAGGGTGTCTCCTTCAGCGTCGAGAAGGGCGAAGTCGTCGCCATCATCGGGCAGTCCGGATCG
>JAGWJK010000822.1 GCA_028865845.1 Rhizobiaceae bacterium | reverse complement strand
CAACGCCGGCAACGAATGCTCCGGTGACTTTCGATGCCGAAGGCGTCGATACTTTCGCAGGCGCTTTTCTGGCTGCCCGGACCGCAGACTTCGACCACGACTACGACAACGCGATTGCGCTCTACAAAAAGGCCCTGATGATCGAGCCGGGCAATCCGGAGATCCGCCAGAGGCTGATGATCTCGCTGCTGCTCAACGGAAACCTCGATGAAGGCGTGAAATACGCCAACGAGCTGAAGAGCGATCCTTCCGTCGAACGCGTGACGACGATCGTGCGCGGCATGGATGCCATTCGCAGGCATGACTACAAGGCCGCCGAAGGCATCCTCAAATATGACGGCCCGAACGACCTCGACCGCATGATGAACAATTTGCTGCTCGCCTGGGCGCGCGCCGGTTCCGGCCGCGGCAAGGATGCGATTGCCATGATCGACAAGATGAAGGGCCCGGATTGGTTCAACATCTTCAAGAACTATCATGCCGGCGCGATCGCGATCACCATCGGCGACCTGAAATCCGCCCGTTCGCACCTCAATGATGCGATCCTGGACAAGGCCGGCGGCGCGACTGCACCCGACACCTTCATGCGTGCCGACATGGCACTGGCCCGGCTGGAAGCCAAGGCCGGCGACAAGCAGAAGGCCCTGGATGCCGTTTCGGTCGGCGACAACCTGATCAGCAACTACGCGCCGCTGAACGCGCTGCGCGACAGCATCACCAAGGGCGAGACGCCGGATCAGCAGGTGACCGACGCTACGCAGGGTGCTGCGGCCGTGCTCTTCACCGTTGGCGCGGCGCTGAACCGCGACGGCGCCGAAGACGTCGTGTCGCTCTACCTGCAGATCGCCAATACGCTCGATCCCAACAGCGCCGATACGCTGGTTCTGCTTGGCGGCCTCGCCGAAAAGCAGGATCAGGAAGATCGTGCCATCTCCTTCTACAAAAAGGTGCCGACGGATTCGCCGATGGCGCGCATTTCCGAGCTGCAGCTCGGCCTCGCCCTTGCCCAGGCCGGTAAGGTCGATGATGCGCGCAAGCATCTGAAGGCACTGATCGATTCCGATCCTAACGATGTGCGCAGCTACCTTGCCTATGGCAGCGTCCTGTCCGATTCCAAGGACTTCCAGGGCATGGCCGACAACTACGACAAGGCCGTGCAGGTGATCGGCGCCGTGCCCACGCGCGCCGACTGGCCGGTATTCTTCCAGCGCGGTATTGCCTATGAGCGCCTGCAAAAGTGGGACCAGGCCGAGCCGAATTTCAAGAAGGCTCTGGAGCTCAATCCCGATCAGCCGCAGGTGTTGAACTATCTCGGCTATTCCTGGGTCGACAAGAACATGAACCTCGACCAGGGCCTGGACATGATCAAGAAGGCCGTCGATCTGAAGCCCGATGACGGCTACATCGTCGATTCGCTCGGCTGGGCCTATTTCCGGCTCAACCGCTTCGACGACGCGGTCAACGAACTGGAACGGGCAGCGCAGTTGAAGGCCGGCGATCCGACGATCAACGACCACCTCGGTGACGCCTACTGGCGTGTTAACCGCAAGCTCGAGGCCGTTTATCAGTGGAACCGGGCGCTCGCTTCGAAGCCCGAGGACGCCGATATTCCGAAGATCAAGGAAAAGATCGCCAACGGCCTGCCGGCGCTCGACACGGATGCCAAGGCTGCCGACAAGTCCAAGCAGCCCGACCCGGCACCGGCGGCAACGCCTTCGCCTGATGCAACGACGCCGCCGGCGGCTGACAAGAAGTCCTGATAGAGACGATGAACTCGATCTTTGCAGCGAGCGATTTCGACCTCACGGAAGAAGCGCCCGCCAAGATCAATTTGGCCCTGCACGTCACCGGCCGAAGGGCTGACAGTTACCATCTGCTCGACATGCTGGTGACGTTTACGCGGCATGGCGATTGTCTCGGCTTTCGCCTCGGCGAGAACGACGAATTCAATCTTTCCGGCCGCTTCTCGCCAATCCTGATCGCGGAAGCCGATGCTGGCGGCAATCTCGTGCTGAAAGCGCGCGATCTGTTGCGTGGAGCGGCGCTGACAGCAGGCTTCGACGCACCGCCCGTCTCCATTCACCTCGAAAAGAACCTGCCGATCGCTTCCGGCATCGGCGGCGGCTCGGCGGATGCAGCGGCGGCGCTGCGGGGCCTGATGCGGCTATGGCGGCTCAAGCTGCCCACGGATGCGCTGACGGCGATTGCGCTCAAGCTCGGCGCCGACGTGCCGATGTGTCTTGCGAGCAAACCCTTGATTGCCCGCGGCATCGGCGAAGCGATCGAATTGCTGGCAGACTTTCCGTCCTTTCCCATCGTGCTCGGCAATCCCCTCGTTGGCGTTTCGACGCCGGAGGTGTTTCGATCGCTTGCCAGGAAGGACAATCCGCCGCTGGTCTTCTCGGCTCAGATGCCGCAGACATCGGCACAGTGGATCGAGACGATCGGGCGCCTGCGCAACGATCTGGAGCCGCCCGCCCGCATGCTTTGCAGCGAGATCGCGGCGCTTTCGCAACTGATCGAGAGCCGGGGCGCGGTTGTAACGCGGATGTCGGGTTCCGGTGCCACCTGTTTCGGTCTCTTTGCCGACAGCGACGAAGCAAGCGCTGCCGCCGCATCGCTTCACAGCAGCAGGCCGGACTGGTATTTCCAGGCAACGGAAACATTGGCGGGAGGGATTTGATGGCAGGTTCGAGCGAGGAAAGGCCGTTCATTCCCGTCGGCATCGCCGTGCTGACCGTTTCGGACACGCGCACCCTTGCCGACGACAAGTCCGGCGACACGTTGGTTGCCCGCATCGAGCAGGCCGGCCATCGGCTTGGCGGCCGCGCGATCGTCCAGGATGACAAAGACCGGATCCGCTCACAGGTGGAGGCATGGACCCATGATGACGCGATCGATGTCATCATCACCACCGGGGGCACCGGGTTTACCGGCCGCGATGTGACGCCGGAAGCGCTGGAGCCGTTGTTCGAGAAGCGAATGGACGGTTTCTCGGAAGTGTTTCACCGCATTTCCTACGACAAGATCGGAACATCGACGATCCAGTCGCGCGCGACGGGCGGCGTTGCCAACGCCACCTTCATCTTCGTATTGCCGGGATCGCCAGGCGCCTGCAAGGATGCCTGGGATGGCA
>JAGWJK010000821.1 GCA_028865845.1 Rhizobiaceae bacterium | reverse complement strand
CGATTGCCAAGGTGGAGCAAGCTCTTAGCCGCGACCGGCGTGCCTTCCGGCAGCCGCTTCGCATGCTCAAGAATCTGTTCGGTCAGGCGCTGCATGGCGATTCTCCTGTCAGAAATATACACAGTTTTCTGACAGTTTTCAACCTGAAGCCACCAACGGCGGCTAGATGAGCGGCGCTCCCTTATCGAGAAGGCCGTCGAGAAAGTCCTCGCGCGAAGAAATAGGGCCGGCCTGGGTGGCGAGGACCAGCGCTTCCACCACCTCCCGAGCCAGCGATCGGGCCATCACCCGTTCCTTGGTCGAAATGGCCGCCATCGCGCGGCCGTGCAGGAAGGCGCTGCGCACGTCGAAGAGCTGCTCATACTGATCGGCGTAGCGGCGTTCGCCCAGCAGTCCGGCGACACGGCCTCGCATTCTTTTCGTGGGGCTCATTCCCTTGTGGCGATCAGGAGCCACCCGGAAGTTCCTCTGGTAGTCAGCGCGCAGCCCGAGCGCCGCCTCGATTGTCGTGATATGTGCCAGAAATTCGTCGACGCCTTCCGCCAGGAACGCACGGACCAGAAAGTGGGTGATCGGCGTTTCGAATAGAACCGATTGCTTCGCCTGCTCGACAATCGCCCAGCGACTCTGATCCCAGACAGGCAATTCGGTTGCGACATTGTCTTCCAGGCGCAGCTCGATCGGCCGCTGCTCCTCATAGGTGCCCCCATAGCCGTCGTCGTAGATCCGATCCTCCCAGCTCAGCGTATCGGGCGACGGGGGCATATGAGTGCGAACGAAGATGTCGCTGTCGACGGTGTAGACCCACGGGACCCGGAAGCCGCGCCAGTCGACCTCCGCCATCGTTGACCAGCTTTCCCACGGCGCCAGCAGCAGGAAGAACAGCGCCTCCTCGACCGCGCCAGGAAACCGTCCCTTATGAGGTTCGATCTGCCCCAGATCCCGGCTCAGATCCATGAACAGCACCGGTACGGCGCGTGCCTCGGGTTCCTGCTCGAGCGCCACCTTCTCCTCCACCACCAGCCAATGGAATTCGGAAAAGCGGTCGGCGTCGAACTCCTGCCGCGGATAAAGCCGCTTCAGTCTGGCATAATCGACGAGGGCTCGCAGTTCATCCCCAGTCAGCCGGCCTACCTTCGCAGGGCCGAATGCGATGGATGGCAGGTCGGCAGCCAGATCAAGCGGCACGAGGTGGACGCGCTTGGCGCAGGTCGCCCGCATCGCCGTATCGAGGCCCTTTGCCGCTTCTTCTACCGGCAAGGACAGATGAGCCGTCTCCTTTTGCAGACCACAGGGAAGGCCAAGAGCCCGCAAAGCGGTGGAGAGCGCGAAAGCCGGCCCCTTCTTGCCGGCACTCGGATAGCCATCGCGACAGGCTTCGCGCAGTCGTTCGAAGGCCGGATGTGCGAGGATGTTGTCGGGCCCCGGCGGACGCAGCCGCCACAGCTCCGACATCGCTGAGATCATCTCACTGCTGGGACCGGTCGCCGTCTCGCTCATCAGGCAATCCTGAGCCTTCGCAGAAGCTTGCCCAGCACCGCTTCATACTCCTCGGGCTTCGAGAAGTCGGCGTAGAGCTTGCCCTTCAGGAACTCCGGCAGATCGCATTCCTCGTATAGCAGCGGCAGCACGACGACCTCACCGCTTGAGATTTCGCGGTTCATCGCCACGTCCAGCTCTTTCTTCACCCATGGCGCGTCGATCGACTTCTTCGACAGGACGACAGCAATGAAGCGGCTAAGCTTCATGCCCTCTTCGATCTTCGCGATCAGCGAGTCCCCGATGTTGATTTCGGCTTCGTCCAGCCAGACACGCTCCACGCCATGGGCGAGAAGATCTTTGCGCAGTTGCCGCACGAACGGCTTGTCGACGCCGGTGTGGCTTAGGAAGATGCCGTGGTACTTCTCATGCGCAGGGTCGGTCTTCTCCAGCGCCAAGCCATCGCGAACGAGCTGGTTCTCTGCCTCCTGCGATGTCGGCGGCGTCAACAACCAGCCTGTCGTTGAACCAACCGTCACTTGGCCGCCCAGACTGTAGCCCTCGGGCGTCGCGGCGATCGAGACATAGCCTTCACCTGGGTCCGACAGGCACAGCGTCCAGCCGCCGGTTCGTGACAACACCTCGAAATAGCGTGCGAAAGGGCTGTCCGGATCAATTATCCCCATCCTGCGCCCCTTCTTCACGAGAAGCTCTGAGCGGGTCACGAAGCCCGCCACCTTCGGCGCCACATATCCGAGATGGGTTTCGCGATAGCCGAAGAAGTTCACCCGTTTCGGCTCGGAAAGACACCAGATGACGGTTGCGCCATCGGCAATCGCCGCTTCCATCTCCTTGCGCCGGTCCTCGCCGTCGAAGGCCGAGTCGAGGTCGTAACGGTCGTTCTGTCCCTTCAGCTTGCCCAGCTCGTAGAGTTCGTTCGAAAACTCACCGGCCTTGCCAAACAGGAAATGCGTGTAGCTCTGCGGGTTGATGATGATCGTGTCATACTCGTAGAGCGGATAGGCGGCCCGGTCGCGATCCACCTCGGGCCGGCAAAGGCCGAGATTATCGATCTCGACTCCTTCGATCGGGTCGCCCGTGTAGTTCAGTCCGATCGTCAATACCCTTCTCATCCGTCGATCCTTTCCGCCGTCAGTTCGGCGGTCTCCGCCGGTTGCACGTCCATGACCTCGCCGCGGCTGCCGACGAGCGCGATCTCAATGCCCGCCAACGCACAGCGCGGCGCAAGCCGCTCGGCCAGGCGCCGCGTGCTTTCGGTCAGCGGGACCACGGCGACCTGGCGGCCCTGCGCCGGCGTCGCCATCAGTAGCCCGACCGTCTCGCACAGACCGCGATAGAGCCGCGAGACCTGACCGGGATGCCGCGTGTTGATGATTCCGCCCTTGCACTCAGCCGAAATGACGCGGCTGCCGACTTCAGCGACGACGTCGCCGAGGCCCGACTTGGGATGGACGGTGATCGTCTGACCAGCGGGATTTCGATAAACGCCGCCGTAGGTCGTGCTGCCGAGGTTGGCGATCTTCCCGAAGTCGCGCCGCCCGAGCCAGGCGGCGAAGTCGAACTGCTTTCCGTGTTCGCCATCGGGATGGATACGGACGTCCCGCGCACCCTGCGTGCGGAGCAGATGCATCGCGTATG
>JAGWJK010000016.1 GCA_028865845.1 Rhizobiaceae bacterium | reverse complement strand
GGCGCCAATTGGCGGCGGCCCTATGGCGGCTTGAGCGACCTGCGCGGCAAGCTCGACCATCCCGTGGTTCATGTCGCCTTCCGCGACGCCGAAGCTTATGCCGATTGGAAAGGACTGGTGCTGCCGACAGAAGCGGAATGGGAACTCGCGGCTCGTGGCGGGCTTGACAATACGGAATTTGCCTGGGGCGACGAACTCATGCCTGACGGCATCGCCATGGCGAACACATGGCAAGGGACGTTCCCGACCCACAGCACCAAGCCCACCGGCAAGGACCGGACGAGCCCCGTTCGCTCTTTCCCCGCCAACGGTTACGGCGTCTACGATATGATCGGCAACGTTTGGGAGTGGACAACAGACTATTGGTCGACACGGCATCCGGAACCCGCCGCAAAAGCCTGCTGCACGCCGGTCAACCCACGCGGCGGCCCGGAAAGCGCAAGCTACGATCCGCGCCTGCCGGACATCCGCATCGCCCGCCGCGTGCTGAAAGGCGGCTCGCATCTCTGCGCCCCCAACTACTGCCGCCGCTACAGGCCGGCGGCGCGCCATGCCGAGCCGGAAGATACGTCTACAACTCACGTCGGCTTTCGCTGCATCAAAAGGGTCACCGTCTGATCAGGGAGGATTCCATGAAGATCTTCGTGCGTGCGCTCCTCATCGTCCTCTTTCTGCCGCTGGCGGCGATGGCCGAGGACCTGCCCTCCTGGAACGACGGCAAATCGAAGCAGGCGATCATCGACTTCGTCACCAAGGTGACCGATCAGAACAATCCGGACTACGTGAAACCCGAGGACCGCATCGCCGTCTTCGACAATGACGGCACGCTCTGGACCGAGCAGCCCTACTACGTGCAGCTCGGCTTCGCGCTCGACCGCGTCAAGACGCTCGCGCCAGCGCATCCGGAATGGAAGGAGAAAGAGCCCTTCAAGTCCATCCTGCAGGGCGATCTCGCGGCCGTGGCGAAATCGGGAGAAAAAGGCCTCGTCGACCTGGTGATGGAAACGCATGCCGGACAGACGACGGACGAGTTCGCCAAGATCGTGCAGGACTGGTTCGCAACCGCCAAGCACCCGAAGACCGGCAAGCCCTACACGGACATGACCTATCTGCCGATGCGCGAACTGCTCGACTATCTGCGCGCCCATGGCTTCAAGACCTACATCGTCTCCGGCGGCGGCGTCGAATTCATGCGGCCCGTGACCGAGGCGTTGTACGGCATCCCGCCCGAGCAGGTGATCGGCAGCACCATAGTCACCAAATACACTCTGAGCGCCGATGTGCCGGTGCTGGCGCGCGAGGCTAAGATCGAGTTCGTCAACGACGGCCCCGGCAAACCCGTCGGCATCAACAAATTCATCGGCCGCCGTCCGATCTTCGTCGCCGGCAATTCGGACGGCGACTACGAGATGATGCGCTGGGTGACATCAGGAAAACAACATGGCTTTGCGATGCTCGTCCACCATACGGATGCCGACCGCGAATATGCCTATGACCGCGACTCCGCATTCGGAAAGCTCGACAAGGCGCTGAACGAGGCCGAACGCCGCAACTGGCTGGTCGTCGACATGAAGGCGGACTGGAAGAAAATATTCGCCTTCGAACAATGAAGACACGCGCTCAAGGGAGGCATAGATCGATGCTGAGACGGAGAAGTTTTCTTGCGGGCGCGGTATCGGCGGCATTGCCGGTTGCCATCGGATTTCCGGCGCGCGGCCAGTCGGCAGGCATAACGGCGGCCGAAGCTCGCGCGATTGCCCAGGAGGCCGTCATCTACGGCTTCCCGATGGTCGACAGCTATCGCATTCAGTATTCCTATTTCGTCGACAAGAAAGACCCAGAATATAAGGGTGACTGGAACAAGCTTTTCAATACGGCGCGGGTCTATACTCCCGACGACAAGGCTGTTCAGACACCAAACTCCGATACGCCCTATTCCTTCATCGGCGCGGATCTGAGAGCCGAACCGCTGGTTTTCACCGTGCCCGAGGTGGAGAAAGGCCGGTACTACTCGATCCAGTTCATCGACATGTATACCTTCAACTTCGCCTATGTCGGCAGCCGGGCAACCGGCAACGAAGCGGGCAAGTTCCTGTTGGCCGGACCGGATTGGAAGGGCGAGACGCCACCCGGCATCAAGGAGGTCATTCGTTCCGAGACGGAACTCGCGCTTGCGCTCTACCGGACGCAGCTCTTCAACCCTGCCGACATCGAGAACGTGAAGAAAATACAGGCCCGGTACAAGGTCGAGCCTCTGTCCGCCTTTCTCGGCACACCACCGCCAGCCCCCGCGCCGAAGATCGCCTTCATCAAGCCGCTCCCCGCGAAAGACGAACGGACGTCGCTGCGCTTCTTCGCCATATTGAATTTCATTCTGCAATTCTGCCCCACCAATCCGGCGGAAACGGACATGATGGCGCGTTTCGCCAAGATCGGGGTCGGAGCTGGCAAGACGTTCGATCCGAGGACGTTGCCGCCGGGCGTAAGAAAGGGCATCGAGGCGGGCATGGCGGATGCCTGGACCGCCTTCACTACCTACAAGAAAACAGAGCTCGATACCGGCAAGCGCACCAGCGCAAACGGCTTCGGCACGCGTGCCTTCCTCAATGGCGACTATATGGCCCGCATGTCCGCGGCCGCACTCGGCATCTACGGCAATTCCAAGGAAGAGGCGATCTATCCCATCTACTTCACCGATTCCAGCGGCAAGCCGCTAACCGGCAGCAGCAAATACAGCGTTCATTTCGCCGCTGACGGCCTGCCGCCGGTCAACGCGTTCTGGTCGCTCACGCTCTACAAGCTGCCCTCGAGCTTGCTCAGTGCCAATCCGTTGCATCGTTACCTGATCAACTCGTCAATGCTTCCCGATCTGAAGCGCGACGCCGATGGCGGCATCACCATCTACGTGCAGAACGCTTCTCCCGGCAAAGACAAGGAAAGCAACTGGCTGCCTGCGCCCGACGGACCATTCTTCATCGCGACGCGGCTTTACTGGCCGAAACCGGACGCCCTCGACGGAAAATGGAAAGCGCCGCCGCTCGAGCACGCAAGTTGACCACGGAGAAAAACCATATGAGATCCCGATATTTGCTCACAGCCGCAGCCCTCGGCCTGATTTGCGCCGGCCCTGTGCTTGCACAAACTGCCAAGGGGCAGACCATTCCGGTCACGCCCGACAATTTTACTCGGGCGGAGTCGGATCTCTATTTCGGTAATGTCGTCAAGGACAATGGTTTCGGCAAGTTCATGCATCATCGGGAGCTCAGCCCGATCGACAAACAACTTGTGATCAGGACGAACCGGGATACGCTCTATTCCGCCGCGGTCTTCGATCTCGACGCGGGGCCGGTGACGATCACCCTGCCCGACGCCGGCAAGCGCTTCATGTCGATGCAGGTAATCGACGAGGATCAATATACGTCTGCAGTCAATTACAACCCCGGAAGCTACACGCTCTCAAAGGACAAGATCGGCACACGCTATGTCATCGTTGCCGTCAGGACGCTCGTCGATCCGAACAACCCCGACGATGTAAAGCAGGCTCATGCCCTTCAGGACGCGATCAAGGTCGAGCAGGCTTCCTCGGGCACCTTCGAGGTTCCGAAATGGGATCCGAAAAGCCAGGCGAAGGTGAGAACCGCCTTGCTCGAACTTGCCGCTACCTTGCCCGACACCAAGGGCATGTTCGGCGCCAAGAACCAGGTCGATCCCGTCAGGCGTCTCATCGGCTCCGCTTCGGCCTGGGGCGGAAACCCGGAGAAAGAAGCAACCTATCTAACCGTCACGCCGGATAAAAACGACGGAAAGACGATTTACAAACTCGATGTCGGGGATGTGCCCGTCGACGGCTTCTGGTCGATCAGCGTCTATGATGCGCGCGGCTATTACGAGGCCAACAAGTTCAACGCCTATACGCTGAACAACATCACCGCCAAGAAGGACAGCGATGGAACCGTGCACGTGCAATTCGGCGGCTGCGACGGGAAAATCGCCAATTGCCTGCCGATCACCAAGGGCTGGAACTATCTCGTGAGGCTCTACCGACCCTCCGCGGATATCCTCGACGGAAAATGGACTTTCCCGGAAGCAAAGCCGGCCGATTGAGCGCTTGGATGCAACGTAGATGGCGGCAGGCGTAAGCCGGGCCGCCACTGCTCATTGCTTCTCGCCGATATATCGGAATAGCGTCTGCTTCCAGCCCTGCTCGTGGATCTCTTCCAGGATGGCGACGTCGACGGCCTTGCGGTACGGGCTGCCGGTCGGCATCGCCATGCCGTAGCTCTGCGGATCGAAATCGACGTCGAGCACCTGGATGGTGTTCTGGAACTGTTGCTGCACCGTCCATGCCAGGAGCGGCTTGTCGTAGACGAAGGCGTCGATCGATCCCTTCTCCAGTGCCCGCAAGCCATCGGCGACATCATTGAAGTTGCGATGCCTGATCTGTTCGCCGTCGAGAAATCCGACCGTCGCTGAGCCGGCGAGCGTGCCGACACGAACGGTCGGCAGGTCTTCGACGCCGTTGACGAGGCCGCGCATCTGGCGGGTCGTCAGGGCCGAAGTCACGCTTGCAGTGAAGACGGCGATGGTGATGATGGACACCACCATCCAGATGATCGCGAGCGCGCGCCCGGCCATGGTCTTCGGACCGCGATGCCCGGTGCTTGCCTGGGTCATCGCTTCGGCGGACCACCAGATGCTGGCGCCGAGGCCCTGAACCGGATGGCCGCCGAAATCCTCGTTATGCCGGCGTTCGAAGACCCAGATAAGCGCGCCCACCAAAAGGGAAATGCCGATCAAGGCGCCCGCCGCCTGCAGGAAGCCGAAGGAAGTCATCGTGCGGACGATTTCGCGCCAGACCGACACATTGCTGGTCGAGACGGCGATGCCGAGGCCGGTATCGTAGAAGGGCTGCGAGAAATCGACATTGCGCTCCCGCTCGGCAGTGATGGTGATCGCCGCGACGGAGAGATCGTAGTTGCCCCGCGCCGTCCCATCGAGCAGGCTCTGCACCGTCGGCTCTTCGACGAGACGGAACTTGACGCCGAGCTTCTCGGCGACCTGCCGCCAGAGATCGATCGAGATGCCCGTCCAGTTGCCGTCGGCATCCTTCATTGCAAAGGGCGGAGCCGCCTTGGTGCCGATGACGAGTTCGCGGTCGGGAAAGGATGCGGGATGGTTTGCGGCGGCCGTGGCGGCTGTACCGCCGCCCGTCAGATTGTCCTCGGCGGACGCTGTGCCGGTCTGCGCGATCAATCCCAAGAACAGCATGGCTACGCCGGCAAAGCCAGCACGTAGCCCCTTCGGAAGGGGTGATCGACGCATCTGAGATTATCCCTCGTCCGATGTTGAGCGGTGCCGAGGGCGGTAGCAGCCGCTTCGACCCATTAGAAACGAAGCACGACCCCGAGCATCGGGCCATGCTGGATCATATCATATGTTAGCGATTCATTATGATAATCCACGCCAAGCGCCCTGTAACCCGCAATCGCCGAAACCTTCTCGTTGAATTTGTAGCCAAGACCTCCCATGACATCCCAGTCAATGTCCGCACCGCCGGTGCCGATCATGCCCCAGCCGGTCAGGTAGAAATTGGGCGTGATGGAATACATTCCGCGCAGACCGACCATGCCGTCGACCCAGGTGGCGCTATCGGCGCGCGAAACGCCACCGAGAAGGCCTCCCTGGAACGACACCTTTGTGTCGACGTACCATATCCTGGCGCCGCCGACGACATCGAGACGGCCCACCCCATCATCAAGAATGGAATAGCCGCCTCCGAGGAACGCCGTAAAAGTTTCCGTCTTGAGCCCTACCCTCGAGGCAACGACACCTCTCGGCGTGCCCGCATCCGTCGTCACCCTGGCATAGCTGAGGTCGGTCATGATGCTATAGGGGCCGTAGCGAGCGTCGCCAGCCGCCATGAAGGCGAAATCGAGATCGGAGAGAATATCGCCGAAACTTTCGTGCACATCGATGGTGGGCAATCCGAAATTCGCCGACTTGCCGGAGAGGCCGGAGGCCCAGAAATATGGCGCGAAGGAGAATTTCCATCCTTCCGGCGTCTGGACCGGTTCCGGCATCGGCGCCATCGCCGGGGCAAGATCTGCGGCGTGGCCCGCGGCAGCCGACAGCACTATGCCCGCCGATAGCGCGATCATCCGCAGAGAAAGTCCGGAAGGCTTGCCGGCACCGTTATTCCTGCATGTGCATGACATGTAATTCACCTCTGAGCGTTTCGACAGGTCTTCTCATATGCGCGGCGTCGCCGCCTGAACCGCCCGACGCCGTCTTCGCAGATAGCGCCGAGCCAACGGTGATTGGATGTGTCACGGAGGAGAGGTTCGGAGCGAACTGACGAAGATAAGCGAGAGCGCCAGGACATCTGGAGGTGAAATCCGATACGCTGCAGAAATCGGCAACGACACGCACCAGCGTATGGGTAAACGCCGGGATCGCGATCACACAAACTGTGGGAAGAAGCGGGTTCGCTTTCCTCATCCTGATTTTCCCTCGCCTTATTCGGGCTTTGGGAGAAAGCAAGACCAGAGAGGTGTAGCGAACAAGTACGTTACGGTAAAAGTGGGCCGTAAACGTATGAAATGCCATCTATTCGGCCTTGCTCGCCACTTGAAACTGAGCGCCGGCCTTGATGAGGCCCTTTTCGATCAAGGACGTCAGTTCGGGCTGGAAATGGCGGGCATTCATGCTGCCGATGAACCCGGTTTCGAAATCGGGGCTGCGCTTGCGCAGTTCTTCGAGCCGCGCCACCGCATCGGGGGAGCCGAGTTCGCCGAGAGCCGCCGCCCGGACGGCACGGACGACGAAATCGCTGCAATTGATCTGCTCGGCAAGCAGCGACGCCTCGGAGTAGTCGCCGCGCCTGTAGGCGTCGAGGGCCAAGACCAGGTTGGCATCGCGCGGTACGGCATCGACCGATTCTGCCGCGTCATGTGCCAACGCAACGCCGGCATCGAAGAAGCCCGAGGCAAAGAGCACTGCGGCAAGATTGGCGGAAACGTCGGGATTATTCGGGTTGAGCGCAAGCGCGCGGTTGCCGGCGCTGATCGCCGCTTCCGTCCGCCCGCTGTAGAATTGCGCCAGCATCAGGGCGATATTGGCACGGTCCGACATCGGCGCCAGCGACACGGCCTTGTTGGCAAGCGTGAGAGAACGTTCCAGCGTTACGGCCGATGGCTGATCGGTCTGCGAAACGAGAATGATCCTCGACAGCGTCGCAGCCACATCCGAATTTTCCGGCTGCGCCGCATAGGTGCGCTCAAGGCAATCGGAAGCGTCGGCGATGCTGTTGGAACCGCTCTCTTCCAGCGCGTATTCGGCCCTGAGGACGCAGGCGTTGCCGAGTGCCTTGACATTGGCACTGTCGTGGATCTCGATATTGTTGATGACACCCCGCGTCGTTGCGAGCCGGCGCGACAGCACCTCGACCAGTTCGTCGCGCACCGCGCCGGCACTCTTCCCGTCGGTTCTCACCCTCTCGACACCGGATTTCATCATTTCGCCCGACTGCGCGTCGACGACCTGCCACCAGACACTGCGCTCGTCGGTGTCGCCGTAATATTTCAGGTCGACATCATACGAACCGGCGCCGACCGGCCCGGGCATCGTCGCAGACGGTGCCATCTCCTTCTGCGCGGAAATCGTCAGGGTACGAAACTGCGACAACGCGGAGACGAGGTAGTCTTCCGTGACCGATGCCTCGCTGCCGAACGTGGTATCGGCGGCCGACATCGACAGCGTCACCGAGGGCTTGTCGGTGACGATCGACCCGCGACCACCCCAGATCAGGCCGGAGGAGACAGCGGCGACCGCTACGATTGCGGCGACTGCGCCAGCAGCCCAGACACCGCGGTTCGGCGTGCTCCGGGATGGCGCTGTCGCGCGGCGTACCAGCCCGATGACCGGTTCATTCCGCTCGAGCGGGCAATCCTCCGGCTCTTCCTCGACCTGTTCGGCGGCACCAACGCAGCGGGTGAAGATGGGAACGTAGCCCCGCCCCTTCGGCAGGTTGATGACGACGTCGAGCTGATCGCCGAACGCCTCGTAATATTGGCTGAGCGATGAGCGCAGGCGGCTGGCCTCGATGCGGACGATCGGATCGATGGAGGGATCGAAATTGCTTGCCCGTCCGAGCACGTCAATAGCGATGGAATACGCCTTCACGCCCTCTTCTTGTCCCGCGAAAACGCATTCCGCCACATATTTGAGGAAGGCCCGACTGCGATCCGTCGCATGGAATCTCGGGTCCGACAGCAGACGCTCCAACTCCGCCCTGGCATCCACTTCACTCACGTCGCAAACGTCTGCTTCGTGTCCTTCAGCGTTCATGGCTGCCCCCGCCACACATTCATCCGCACTAAAGTAGAACAAATGAACTTATCGCGCAGATGACAAGAAGTTTCAACCGCAAACATTAACCGGTTCTTTCTGCGACCAACCATTGCACGAGGAGCCGGCTATTTCGGCACACCGGGGGGAGAATTCAGGAAATATTGGATGATTTCCGTCTCGATCTCGGAACAGATGTTTTCGTATTCCGCGATCATCACCTTGTCGGACGGCACGCGGCTGTTGCGCAGTCTTTCCAGCATCGAACTGGCTTCGTCGTAGGCTTCGCAGAGGCCACGGACGGATTGACTGTGGGCGGCGACAAGCTGAAGCCGGCCTCGGAGCGCGGGAAGCTTCAGCATGAGCTTCCACAGTCCACGCTGTTCGGCCTTCTCCGACGTCTTCTCGCTGCCGCCACCTTTGTCCATCAGACCATCCAGCCATCCCACGCGCTTGATGATGGGTCAGTATACGCAAGCCCGCCACGACCGGGAGTACGTTACGGTTAACGCCGCTCGGATTCGTGGCGCGCTGAGGTCTGCGCATCGCCTGAAACACCTGTTACGTTCCGATTTACCGTTACGTACTCACATAGTGCCGGCATCCGTGCTTCAGCTTTATCGTCGCCAAGCTGGAGCCGGCCAATGACATTCTGGTGCCAATTTTCAGTTGCTGTCGGGTCCGCGTCGGCGTGCGCCAGCCATTCTGAAAATCCAGCAAAGGCATCTCACCTTTCCAAAGAGGCATGAATGCTGCGCGTGTTTTCAGTCCTGATATTCCTGGTTCTTTCCGCGATCCCCGCCGCAGCGGCTGACGATATTCCGCAGAAAGCGCAGCAGCTTCTCGATCTGCTGAACGACAAGGACGTGCAGAAATGGCTTGAGAGCCGCAAGCAGACGGAGGTCAAGCAGCAGGAAGAGACGCCGGTTGCCGCCCTGACATCATGGGATCAGCGCCTTCGCGACGAACTCTCGTCGCTGCGCAGCGCCGTTCCGAACGTCGTGCCCGAAATCTCGGCTGCAGCGGCGCGCGTCCGCCAGGATGCAAGGGCCAACGGCTTTGCTCCGGCGTTCCTGCTGTTCATCGGTTTCATCCTTCTCGGCCTTGCCGCCGAATGGATCTTCAAGCGCGCGATCATCAGCCGGCATCGATCGAAGGCCGGCAACCCGGTTCGCGCGGGGTACGCGACCACCTCGACGATCTTCGATCTCTACGTTCAATTCGCGCCGCTCGCCGTCTTCGTCCTGGTGATCGCTGTCGTCTATTTTGCCGTCGACTGGCCACCTCTCCTCAGGGTCGTTCTGGTCGCCTACCTTGCCGCTTTTGCCCTCGCCCGACTGGTTGCGGCGGTAAGCAAGTATCTTCTGGGGGTCGGCGGTTCCCTGGCCCACCGACGCCGGCTGTTGAGGATCGGCCCTTACGCGGCCAATTTCATTCATCGCCGCCTCGTCGTCTTCGCGTGCCTCCTTCTCTTCGGCATCGCCACGGCAAGCCTCGGGCCGCCGCTCGGCGTTGACCCGCGCGTGACCCATCTGATTTCCTATGCGCTGTCGGTCCTGATGCTCCTGATCGTCGTCGAAACGCTGTGGCGCAGACCGCGCGAAAAGAAAGCCTCGACGCTGGGAACGGTGGTGCTGACGATCTATGTCGTCCTCCTGTGGGCGCTCTGGTGCGTCGGCCTCAAGGGCATCTTCTGGATCGGCGTCTTTGCGCTGGTTCTCCCGCCTCTTCTGAAGGTGGTCACACAGACTGCCGAGGCGCTCACCTCGCCACAGTCGGATGATCTGAAGAAAAACGTCAGGTCGATCCTCATCATCCGTGGCAGCCGCGCGGCGGTCATCGCCTTGGCCGTCGCCTGGGTGGCGCTTGCGTGGCAGTTCAATCCCAATGCCCTTTCGCGCGACGACCCCACCACCAGCGCGATCATCCGCGGCCTATTCAAGAGCGTGATCGTGCTGCTGATTGCCGATCTGGTGTGGCACATCATCAAGGCATTCATCGATGCGAAGCTGCGGACCTTTTCAGTCGATCCGGACGCCCATGGCGGCGCCGCGGCAAGCCAGCATCGCATCGCCACGCTGTTGCCGATCTTTCGCAATGCCCTCGCGGTCTTCGTCCTGGTCGCGACCGCCCTTACGGTCCTGTCGGAGATGGGTGTCCAGATCGGCCCGCTGATTGCCGGTGCCGGCATCTTCGGCGTTGCCATCGGCTTCGGCTCGCAGACGCTGGTCAAGGACATCATCAGCGGCGTCTTCTATATGCTCGACGACGCCTTCCGCGTCGGCGAATATATTCAAAGCGGCAGCTACAAGGGCACCGTCGAATCCTTCAGCCTTCGCTCGGTTCGGCTGCGCCACCATCGCGGGCCGATCTTCACCGTCCCGTTCGGATCTCTCGGCGCCGTTCAAAATATGAGCCGCGACTGGGTGATCGACAAATTCATGCTGCGCGTTCCCTTCGATACCGACACCGCCAAGGTAAAGAAGCTGGTGAAGGCCATCGGCGCTGAAATGATGGCGGATCCGGAAATCGCGCCTTTCATCCTGCAGACGGTCAAGATGAAGGGCGTCGAACAGATCGGCGATTTCGGCCTGGAGCTCAGCTTCGCCTTTACGACGCAACCCGGACACCAATCCGCCATCCGCCGCCGCGCCTATACGATGATCCGGGATTCGTTCAAGGCGAACGGCATTGAATTCGCCCAGCCGACGGTGCAGGTCGGCGGCGACGAAAAGGCAACATCCGGTGCCGCCGCAGCTTCGGCGTCGCGGCTCATGGCAGCACAGAAGGCAGCGGCCGCTCCCCAGGGGCAGCCCTGACGAGGATAGCCATGGAAGAGCCTGCCCATCAGACAGCATCCTTCTCCATTGCTCGCGGCGGCCCTTATTTCTCGGCGATGGAAAGGCTGGGCCTCGCAAGACATGGTCGGCTGCATCGGAAGTCACGCGCGCTTCTCCTGGTGACCATAGCCTGGCTGGTGCCGCTGGTCCTCGCGGCAGCCGCAGGCAACGCCATCCATGTCGACGGCGCGTATCTCAGCGATGTCGGCGTATGGGCAAAATTCCTGATCGCCATCGGGCTGTTCACGATTGCCGAGCAAGGCATCGACCGGAAGCTGGCCTTCTGCGTCAGCCAACTCTTCTCCGTTCCCCTCATCCCCGCGCAATCGTCGGCGGCCGGCAACGAAGCGATCACCAGGGCGGTCGCGCGGCGGGATGGCCCCGTCGCCGAAGCGGTGTGCCTGCTCCTCGCCATCGTCTTCTCGGTCATGAACTACGCCAATATCTTCCACCAGCATCAGACATCGTGGGCACTGGACGCCGGCGGCGAAAACAGGCTCCTGACATTGGCCGGCTGGTGGACGCTTTGCATCAGCAACACGGTCTTCTGGTTTCTGCTGCTGCGCATATTCTGGTGGCACGCGAACTGGACGCTGCTGATGCGCGATCTGGCAAAGCTGCCACTGCGCCTTGTCGCCACGCATCCGGACGGTTACGGCGGCATCGGCTTCGTGAATGACTATCCCAACGGCTATGTCTATTTCAATATCGGCATCAGTTCTGTCGTTGCCGCGGCACTGGCGCGGGAAACCAGCATCAACGTCTCCGTCTTCGGCATTATCGCCGGTCTCTGGCTTGCCATGGCGCTTCTATTTTTCGCGATCCCGCTCTTCTGGTTCGCCAGGCGGCTGACGCGATTGAAACGGCTGACGCTTTATGCCGCTTCGGCGGCAGCGACGGAGTTCGAACGGCAGGTCGAACGAAAACTGTTCGGTCACAACCTTTTTCCTGACTCCGACGAAGACGGCGGCCCGGACATCGCCTCCGATCCCGCCCGCTTCTACGCGGCATCGAAAAAACGCCCGTCGATGATCGCGGCGCGCACGACGCTCATCCCGATCATCGCGGCGACGCTCGCGCCGATTGCAGCCGTCGGCATAACGGAATTTCCGTTCAGCCAGCTTGTGCCCGTCATCAAACGGCTTCTTTTTCTTTGAGTGGCTCCAAAAGACGCGCGGCGCAGAAGTTGCGGAATTTCGCATGGTCTTCGCCCGAATTTCAGGCGAGCGCGTCAGCCGAGAAAATGCATTCGCCCGAGGCCGAGGAAATCGCTGACCAGCGCAATGCCCATTCCGATCGCAACGGCGAGAAGCCCGAGCATGAAGAGCCGCTTCGCCCGGTCGTAATTGGCGATCAGCAGTGAATCCCGCGACAGAAGATCGGAGAAGACCTTCACCTGGATGCCGATGCCGAGCAGCAGGAAGGCGAGCGGCAGGATATCGATGCGGCTCCAATCGTTCGGGTTGGAAACCCAGCGATTGATGAAATTCAGCGAAAAGCCGAGAATGATCCCGGTCGCGGTCAGCGATCCGTTGCGAAATGTCGAGTCGATTTTCTGCTCTGGATCGGGCTCCGGCATGGCGCGGACTTTCGGCTGATCGTTCCCCGCTCAGAAAGGCAGAAATCGCGCGCGCTGGCAAGCATGGTACTCCTGCGAAGAGCGCGGGAACTAATGTCGCCGATCAGCGTATTTCTCATAGGCCCCTGCCGCGTCCTGGTTGGTAAGCCGGCGCTTTTTTCAAATTTGTCGCCGCAAGCTCGCCAAGCCCTGTGGGCGTCGATCATTTTGTATGCGAGCATAGGTTTCGATGTCATGTTCGGCACGTAACATCGGGAGGGACAGTCGGTGAGAGGACATGAAGCCATGAACGGCAGATATGGGTTGGCGCGATACGCTTTTGCTGCGTTCATGATGGTTTCTTCCGCGGCGATCTCGCCCTCGCCTGCCGCAGCGCTGGACGAGACGCAGCAGTCCAAGGCATCGCAGGAGCAGGTCGAGAAGCTGATTTCCGTCTGGCGCGAGCAATATCCGGAGAACGGCACGCCGCAGGAGCGCCGCGTCGCTTTCGAAAGGCTGATGGAATCGACGCCGCCGCCGACTCGGGTCCAGATCAAGCATGTCGATGCCGATGGCGTCGATGCCGACCTGATATGGCCGGCTCGTCTTCATCACCCCATCGGCCGGCGGGCGATCCTCTATATCCACGGCGGCGGCTTCTACAGCGGTTCGACGCGCACGCACCGCGCGCTCGCCGGTGCGCTCGCCAAGGCGGCATCGGCGGACGTGCTGTTGATCGACTACCGCCTGGTGCCGGAATACAGCTATCCGGCGCAGGTCAACGACGCACTCAACGGCTATCGCTGGCTGATGGAGTCGGGATACCGAAACGACAACATAGTGATTGCCGGCGACTCGGTTGGCGGAAACATCGCCATCGAGGCGACGTTGAAACAAATTCAGGCGAAGCGTCCGCTGCCGGCGGCGGTGGTCACAATGAGCCCCGTCACCGATCTCGCCGCGACCGGCCCCTCCATGAAGAACAACGCTGCCAATGATCCCATCACCGGCAAGGTTCAGATCGAGGCGATGCAGAAAGCCTATCTCGGTGGCAAATCTCCGACGGATCCGGAAGTCTCGCCGCTCTACGCCGATATGACCGGCTTCCCCCCGCTCTTGATGCAGGTCGGCTCCCGGGAAATGTTGATGGACGACACGTTGCGACTTGCAGACAAGGCACGTCAGGCGGGCGTCGACGTGACGACAGAGGTCTGGCCGGGCATGATCCACGAATGGCAGCTGTTTCCGTTCTGGCTGGAGGATGCGCGCCGCTCAAACCAGAAAGTCGCGGATTTCGCGATGAAGCATTTCGCCGACAAACCCAACGAATAACGGCTGCTCGTGCGATTTTCGGCAATCGGATTGATCGACGGTCGGCCGCTCGGGCACCGTGCCCGCATCCGCTTTCCTTCTCGATATCGATATGTCAAGCTGCCGCCGATCTAGGGAAGAGGGTGTCGTGGGCGGATACGGTTTTCTTCAGGCAGCGTTGCGGCGATCGCTTTGGGTATGGCTTTTTCTTGGCGTCTGCATGCCCGCCGCTTCTGCTGCCACAACTGGGCGAACCATCTACCTGACATTCGATGACGGCCCCCTTCCCGGTACGGAAAACATCCTGTCGGTGTTGCGGCAGGAAAAGGTTCCCGCCGCGCTGTTCATGGTCGGACTGCATGTCGAGACGATGTCACAGGGCCGATCGTTGCTCGCGGAAGCCAGGACGCTGCCGATGGTGACGATCGGCAATCACAGCTACAGCCACGCCAACAATCGCTACAGGAACTATTATTCGAACACAAACGCCGTCGTCGCCGACATGCTTCACGCCAACAAGGTGCTTGGTCTGACCCCGAAAGTGAACGCACGACTGCCGGGGCGAAATGTCTTTCGGCTACGCACCGTTTCCAGCGAAGATCTGTCGATCAATGTCGCCCAATGGGAGCGCGAATGGCTCGATTACGAACTCGTCGCCGAGGCCGGGTTCTATCTCTACGGCTGGGATTTCGAATGGATCCACAGCAATGACGGCAAGCCGGTGCAGACCGTCGATCACCTCGTCGGCGAAATCGATCATCTCTTCGGCTATGGCAGGTTCATGAAGCCGGGCAAGATGATCCTGCTGATGCACGACGAGATGTTTCAGGACAAATTCAACGG
>JAGWJK010000820.1 GCA_028865845.1 Rhizobiaceae bacterium | reverse complement strand
TGCTTCGGCGTCGGCGTCAACCAGATCGTCGCCGCTGTCGGCGCAGGCTGTCACACTGTCGAAGCCGTCGGGAAAGAACTCAATGCCGGAACGAATTGCGGCTCCTGCCGTGCAGAAATAAGGGGGATCATCGATGGATGTCTTGCAGCTGCAGCCGAGTGAGACGCCCGCCCGCATGGAGCCGCTCGCCATGCTACCGGTTTTCTGGGCGCTCAAGAAAAAGCGTGTGATTGTTGTCGGAGGCTCCGACGCAGCCGCATGGAAGGCGGAGCTGCTTGGCGCATGCGGGGCCGTTGTCGAAATCTACGCCGAGGACGCGGGCGAGGGCCTGCAGGCTCTGCTATCGCGCCCGCCGTACCAATCCTTGTCCTTCACGCATCATCCTCGCCTCTGGAAAGAGACGGATCTCGCTGGTGCCGAGTTGGCGATCGCAGATCTTGAAGCGGAGGCTGAGGCGAGGCAGTTCTTTGTCGCCGCATGTAACGCTGGCGTGCCGGTGAACGTGATCGACAAGCCGACCTATTGCCAGTTCCAGTTCGGCTCGATCGTCAATCGCTCGCCCGTCGTCGTTGCCATTTCGACCGACGGTGTCGCGCCGATCCTAGCGCAGACGATCCGCCGGAAGATCGAGACGGTGCTGCCGCACGCGCTGAAATCCTGGGGTGAACTCGCGCGATCCATCCGGGGTCGCGTCCATAATCTCCTGAAGACGACGGCAGATCGGCGCCATTTCTGGGAGGAATTTGCGGATCAAGCGTTTGAGGGCCGCACCGATCCGCAGACGGAAGCGCGCCTTTTGCGGATGGCGGGCAGGTTGGGGACAGCACCCAAGGCGCGAGGGCGCGTTGCGCTCGTTGGTGCAGGCCCGGGCGATGCCGAGCTGTTGACCCTGAAAGCCGTGCGCGCCCTGCAGGCAGCAGATATCATCCTCTTCGATGACCTGGTGTCATCCGAGGTGTTGGAACTCGCACGCCGCGAAGCCAAGCGTCTGCTGGTTGGCAAGCGTGGCGGCCGTACGAGCTGTCGCCAGGAGGACATCAACGCGATGATGATCAATCTCGCCAAGGCAGGCAAGCGGGTCGTCCGGCTCAAATCCGGCGATCCGATGATTTTCGGCCGTGCTGGCGAGGAGATTGCCTGTCTTGAGAAGGAAGGTATTCCCGTCGATGTCATTCCCGGCATCACCGCCGCAAGTGCGATGGCCTCCAGTCTCGGAATATCGCTCACGCATCGCGAATATGCGCAATCCGTCCGCTTTATTACTGGCCATTCGCGCCATGGCGAGTTGCCCGCAGATATGGATTGGCGTTCGATCGCCGATCCGCATGCCACCAATGTCTTCTACATGGCAGGGCGGACAGCATCCCTGATAGCCGAGCGTCTGATCGGCGCGGGACTATCGCCGTCGACGCCGGCGGTGATCGTCAGCGATGTCAGCCGACCGACCGAGCGGAGATGGCGTGGAGAGCTCGCAGCAATAGCTGATGGCATCAGTGGGATCGGATATGATCAACCGGTGTTGATCGCCGTCGGCCGAGCCCTAGCAGAGAGCCAAGCCGCAAGAACCGCGATCGCTGTCCAAGGCAACTCAACTTCGATCTCGGTGGGCGCCTAATGCAGATTCACGCCATCGCTCCCTTCATGCTGATCGTCTCGATCGCACTGAGCTGGGATTGCTTCGCTTCTACCTTCGATGACACATCGCCAGCCGCGGCATCTTCCTGGTCACTTCCAATGCTGGCGTCCGCTGTCTGCATCACATCCTTTGGCCTAGCTTTCAGCGGTGAGACATGGTTGATCGGTGTGGCAGTTGCGGCGCTCGGACTTGTGCTCGGCCGATGTGTGCACGGAATCAAAGTGGGCATCGCGGTACCGCTTTCCGCCGCCGTTTTGCTTACCTACCTGCGGTTCGCCCTCTTTCTTCACCCATAAGTGATGAGTTTTGCGAGATCGCGCGCGGGCCTCGGCGATTGCAGTAAACTTAATCTAGTAGTCAATCGCCTTAGTTCTCGCCCGAACAATGCTTTCCGAACGCGAGATAGCATGTCTGGCGCAACTGCGTAATGCAGGCGTGACGGAAGCCACAATGAGCCGAGTGGAGCGGGATGGATTGGTCGGGCGGCTTGCTCGCGGTCTTTCAACTTCCCGATGCGGAGCTCGACTCCAATCATAGTCTGGCGAAGATTGCCAAACGCGTCCCCAAAGCCGTCATCTGCCCTGAAAGATCTGCGGTTATCGCGCCATTGGTGTTACACCATAGGTGCGAAACGCATTCTGCATTCGATCCTCATCCGTTTGTTCAGGAAGAAGTTTATAGCTCGGAGCCCAGATTCTCGAAATGCTTTCGATTTGAATCGAGATGACATGTCGCACCGGGAAGTTCGGCCCAGCCATGGATAACAATTCGGCGCCGACAACACCAAACTCTGGTTGTTCTGGGCTAAGAATCGAAGCTGTCCCAACGATTTTGAACCCGCGCTCGCGAAAAATGTCGATGAAGCTTACACAAGCAGTTGGATGAGCGCGGAGGTTCCGAACGCTGTTGGTCGATGCAATATCGGCGATTACAAGGGTATCGTCCCCATAATACGAGAAGATCTCTTTGGGCGTGACATTTGGCGTGCCCATTTGATCAACCGTCGCCAGCCAACACAATACCGAGTTTTTGATGTCCGTCTTGACCGCTTCGTTGAGCCTGGGTCCGTTGGAATTTTTGCTCATAATACCCTTTCTGACTTGAGGCCCATCCCGCGGGCCCCCAGCGACCTATGACTGGCCAGCTCGCGCGCCAACCCAAACGTTGAGAGCACACCAAGCGATTCGACAGTAGGGGCGTAAACCGCTCGAAACAAATCTTTCGAGGACGAAGCAGCCGAGGAAACGATGCTTTCGATCGTGGCCTGCACGCCTAAGGTCTCTTCTAGTCTACGATGCGAGGGAGGATTCGCGCCGCGCTATTGGCGTGCTATAAGTAGAAAATGTTTAAATATTACGAGTTGTGCAACCATTTCGGGCTCACGTTAGTGTAGAGTTAGAATACGTCGTTTATGTCGCTCCAAAATACACAAGGCAGTAAGAATAAATCTGTACAACAGACCATATCTGTGAATTTATATGCATGGCCGTGTCAAATATTTGTCCACATAT
>JAGWJK010000819.1 GCA_028865845.1 Rhizobiaceae bacterium | reverse complement strand
GTCGTCGGCCGTCGTCCGGCGCAGGATATCTATCGCGACAAGCGCCAGGAAATCGCCGTCGAGGTTCGGAATATCATCCAGGACACCATGGACCGCTATGGTTCGGGCATTTCCATCAACGCCATACCGATCGAAGATGTTTCGCCGCCGCGCGAAGTGGCCGACGCCTTCGACGAAGTGCAGCGCGCCGAGCAGAACGAAGACCAGCAGGTGGAAGAGGCAAATCAGTACGCCAACCAGCAGCTCGGTCAGGCTCGCGGCCGTGCGGCTCAGATCCGCGAAGAGGCTGCTGCCTACAAGGATCGTGTCGTCAAGGAAGCTCAGGGTGAGGCCCAGCGCTTCATTTCGATCTACGACGAATACGTCAAGGCGCCTGATGTGACGCGCAAGCGCCTGTTCCTAGAAACCATGGAGTCCGTGATCGGCAATTCCAACAGCATCATCATCGACGACAAGCAGGGCGTCGTGCCCTACCTGCCGCTGAACGATCTCAGCAAGCAGACGACGACGGGCACACAGCCCGCCAAGCCCGCAATCCAGCCGGAGGCCAAATAATGACGTCCAGCCGTTTGCCAGCCATTCTCATCGCGCTCGCGGTAGTGCTGCTGATCGTTTATTCCTCGGTCTTCGTCGTCAATGCCCGCGAGCAGGCGATCGTGCTCCGCTTCGGACAGATCCGGGACGTCAAGACCGAACCGGGCCTGTATTTCAAGCTGCCCTTCGCCTTCATGGATGCGGATCGCGTGCAGTATATCCAGGACCAGGAACTGCGTTTCGATCTGGACAACATCCGTGTCCAGGTTTCGGGCGGCAAGTTCTATGAGGTCGATGCCTTCGTCGTCTACAGGATCACCGATGCCCGCAAGTTCCGCGAGACCGTGTCGGGTGATCGTGATTCGGCGGAATCGCGCCTGCGGACCCGTCTCGATGCCTCGCTGCGTCGGGTCTACGGTCTGCGCGGCTTCGAGGCCGCCTTGTCGAACGAGCGCGCCTCGATGATGACCGAAGTGCGCGACGATCTGCATCGTGATGCCGAGAGCCTCGGCCTCAACATCGAGGATGTCCGCATCCGCCGCACCGACCTTACCCAGGAAGTGTCTCAGCAGACCTACGACCGCATGAAGGCCGAGCGTTTGGCGGAAGCCGAGCTGATCCGCGCCCGCGGTAACGAAGAAGGCCAGCGTCGCCGCGCCATCGCCGACCGTCAGGTCGTCGAGATCGTCGCCGATGCGCAGAAGGATTCGGAAATCCTGCGCGGCCAGGGCGAAGCAGAACGCAATGCGATCTTTGCCGATGCTTCCTCCCGCGATCCGAGCTTCTATGAGTTCTATCGCTCGATGGCGGCCTATCGCACCGCGCTCGCCTCGGGCGGCAAGACGCTGGTCCTGCCGCCGAACCAATCGGAGTTCTTCAAATATTTTGAAAACTCCGGCGGCACAGTACCGGCAACGAACGCGCCGGCTCTCGCGGCGCCGTCGAGCCAGACGGCCAACTGATCGGTGGCGATCGACTGAAATCACAAGGGGCTGCCGGTTGGCGGCCCCTTGCTTTTATGGTGCGCGACGTGCTCTCTTCCGCGTGAAATTTTGGGTGCGGCTTCGGCCTTTGGAACTCGGCTCCGAGGTTTACAAAGGGTTATGAATGCTTGGAATATGAGGTGGTTGTCGGGCATGTTTTGCGATGCGCGACGGGGGAGCGAGACACGCGGGGATTTCGCAAAAAGGTGATTTCGCGCTTCATCATTCCGCCTTATGTTGATGCTTATACAAGACTTCCCTTTCTCGATGAGGATGCCTGATGGCCTCGACCCTTCGCCTGCCTTTCAGACGTTCGTTCGCTCTTTTGGCCAGCGTGGCGCTTATTGTCGGTCCCACGCTCGGCGGCGTCGAACGTGCTTATGCGCAGACGACGCAGACGCCTTCGGCCGGTGCGGCTACGCCGAATAACGGCGCGGCTTCCGGCACTCAGGCGCCTGCCGAAACCACCCAGGCGCCTGCCGCAACCACTAATCAGCCAGCCCCGACAACCTCGGGCAACCAGGCACCGGCAACGTCTTCGGGCGCCGGAACACCCGCCACGGCGACCGAACAGGCGCAGACGCCGAACGGTGCCGGAACGGCTAATCCGACGATTGCGCCCAACACCGTCCCGCCGATAACCGGAAATCCGGCGATGAACGCCGGCCCGGCCTCGGTTGCAGATCTGGCGCAGGGACTTTTGGATGCGGTGGTCAACATCTCGACCTCGCAGAAGGTGAAGGACGAAGGCAACGGACCGGCGACGCCGAAGGTGCCGGACAATTCGCCGTTCCAGGATTTCTTCAACGACTTCTTCAAGAACCGCGATAACGACAACAGCAACCGCAAGGTCGCTTCGCTCGGTTCCGGCTTCGTCATCGATCCGTCGGGCTATATCGTCACCAACAATCACGTCATCGAGGGTGCCGACGATATCGAGGTGACCTTCCCGAACGGCACCAAGCTCAAGGCGAAGCTGATCGGCACGGATACGAAGACCGACCTTTCCGTACTCAAGGTCGAGCCCAAGCATCCGCTCGTCTCGGTGAAGTTCGGCGATTCCGCCACGATGCGGATCGGCGACTGGGTAATGGCGATCGGCAACCCGTTCGGCCTTGGCGGCTCGGTCACGGTCGGCATTGTTTCGGCACGCGGCCGCAATATCAATGCAGGCCCGTACGACAACTTCATCCAGACGGATGCGGCCATCAACAAGGGCAATTCCGGCGGCCCGCTCTTCAACATGAAGGGCGAGGTGATCGGCATCAACACGGCCATCATTTCACCGAGCGGCGGCTCGATCGGTATCGGTTTTGCGGTGCCATCGGAGCTGGCGCAGGGAGTCGTCAAGCAACTGATGGATTTCGGCGAGACGCGGCGCGGCTGGCTCGGCGTGCGCATCCAGCCGGTGACGGACGATGTCGCAAACAGCCTCGGTCTCGATACCGCCAAGGGTGCGCTGGTGGCCGGCATCATCAAGGGCGGTCCGGTCGACAACGGTTCGATCAAGGCGGGCGACATCATCCTGAAATTCGACGGCAAGGACGTCAACGAGATGCGCGACCTGCCGCGCGTCGTAGCCGAAAGCCAGGTCGGCAAGGAAGTCGATGTTCTGATTTTCCGCGACGGCAAACA
>JAGWJK010000818.1 GCA_028865845.1 Rhizobiaceae bacterium | reverse complement strand
AGAACAGGGAAAGAAAGGGCTGGGTCACGACTTCGAAATCCGGCTCCGCCACCAGACGTTTAGCCAGATTCCCGGACCATGCGACGTGGTTGCGGATCATGGCCCTCAAGCCTTCCAAACCGTGATAACGCAGCAGGAACCACAGTTTCAGCGCCCGGAAACGGCGGCCGAGCGGCACGGACCATTCCGAATAGTTGATGATACCGTCATGGCCGTGCGTGCGCAGATATTCCGGATGGATCGCCAACGTCCGAACCAGGGATTCCGGCTCGCGGACGAACTGCACGGAACAATCGAACTGCGCGCCCAGCCATTTGTGTGGATTGAAGACCAGCGAGTCGGCCCCGTCGATGCCATCCCACAACGGGCGGAATTCCGGACATATCATCGCGGATCCGGCCCAGGCCGCATCGACATGCACATAGAGACCATGGGCATGCGCGACATCGACGACGGCGGCGATATCGTCGCAAGCGCCGGTGCTCGTCCCGCCGACACAGGCGATGACGCCGGCCGGAAGCAGGCCCACGGCACGATCGCGTTCGATCGCCGCCGCCAGAGCCTTGGGATCCATGGCGCTGTTCGGTCCGCTAGACGGAATGCGCACAAGATTGTCGGCCCCGATGCCTGATATCCAGAGGGCGCGATCGATGGAGGTGTGGACCTGGTCGGTGGAGTAGATGCGAACGGTTTTGTTTGCCGCCAGTCCCTGGCTGTTACCCTGCCAGCCGAGCGCCCGCTCGCGCATGACGAGGACGGCGGCAAGTGTCGCCGTCGAGGCGGAATCCTGGATGACGCCGGTGAAACTGCCGGGCAACCCCAAAGCCTGCCGCAGCCAGTCCACGACCTTGGTTTCCAATTCGGTTGCAGACGGAGATGTCTGCCAGAGCATGCATTGCGCGGCGATGGCGCTGACCAGATATTCGGCGATGACCGAGACCGGAGCCGCATTGGCGGGAAAATAGGCGAAAAAGCGCGGATGCTGCCAATGGGTCATGCCGGGAACGAGGATATTCTCGAAATCCCGGAAGATATCCTCCATGGCCTCGCCGTCTTCCGGTGGGAAATCGGCGATATGGGCGGCGATTTCGCCGGGCGCCGTCTGCGCTCTCACCGGTCGGTCCCGCAGTGTCGCGCGGTATTCCGCGCCCCATTCAGCGGCCTTTTCAGACCAGCGCCGAAATTCCTCCCAGTCCATGATCGCCCTCCTCATGCGCTCAAAGCGGGGCGACCTTAGACTGGTTTAGGACGGTGGTCGAGTATTGCCGACGGCTCAGAACAGCTCGTCGAGAGCCGGACCGAGCGGCACGATGCCGGTCGGGTTCAGCGTCGCCACGGAATAATAGCCGCGCTTGATATGATCGAAGTTCACGGTCTCGGCGATCCCCGGCCAATCAAGCATGCGCCGTCCGAAGGACTGCAAATTCGCGTAATCGGACACGCGACGGAGATTGCATTTGAACAGGCCGTGATAGGCAACGTCGAAACGCACGAGGGTGACGAAGAGACGGATATCGCTTTCGGTCGGATGATCGGCGAAGAGGAAATCCTTGCCTTCCAGTTCGGTCTCGACCCAATCGAGGCAATCGAAAACCTCCTTGAAAGCCTCTTCATAGGCGATCTGCGTCGTCGCGAAGCCGGCGCGGTAAACGCCGTTATTGAGGCTCGGATAGATCCGGGCATTGAACGCGTCGATCGCCTCGCGCTTTGCGGCCGGGTAGAGATCGATCGTATGGCGGGCCAGATCGCCGAAACCGTCATTCATCGTGCGAAGAATATCGGCGGATTCGTTGTTGACCAACCGGTCGGTCTTCTTGTCCCAGAGCACCGGCACGGTAGCACGACCAGTGAAATGCGGATCGGCCTTCGTATAGATTTCATGCATATAAGTGGCGCCGTTGACCGGATCGGTGGTGGCGCCGGGATAGTCGCCGAACCGCCAGCCCTGTTTGGTCAGGGCCGGCTCTACGATCGAGACGGAGATCGCATCCTCAAGGCCCTTGAGCTTCCGGCCGATCAGCGTGCGCGACGCCCAGGGACAGATCAGCGCGACATAGAGATGATAGCGGCCGACTTCGGCGGCAAAACCACCCTCACCGGTCGGGCCTGGCTTGCCATCGGGGGTGACCCAATTGCGGAAGCTCGAAGTCTGGCGGACAAATCCGCCCTTCTCATCCTTGGCCTGGACGGGTTGCCAATCCTCGGTCCATTTTCCATTCACCAGCAAGGCTTTGTCTCCGATACGCGCGCGTTTCTTTTGCGGCGCATCATAGCGAAATCGGTTTTCTCCGAAATAACGCAATGTTGAAACAGACTGTCTACCCGGCGGGACCGGAAGCGGTCATGCTGTTTGCCGTCTATACGTCGAGAACCGCAGGATCACGAGCACATGCAGGATGCGGCATCCGCATATCCCAACCGCCTCACCCTCACAGGCGAGACCGATGCCGACTGGACTGTCGCTGCAGGCGAGGTATAGGTTCCGCCCGCATCTCCCAAGGTCACGTCACCTGGTCCTTCTCACGGGCCAAACGCGACGGACACCCCCACACGGAAGAAATCCATGACCTCAAGCAATACCCGCGAATCGCAATATCCGATCGACAAGCTCTTTCTCGACCGCTGGTCGCCCCGCGCCTATTCCAGCGAGACCATGCCGGAAGCCGATCTGCTGACCATCCTGGAAGCAGCCCATTGGGCGCCGTCCGCCTCGAACCTGCAGCCCTGGCGTTTCGTCTACGCGCTGCGCGGCACCGAAGCTTTCGACAAGCTCCTGAGCATATTGGTGGAATTCAACCAGGGCTGGGCAAAGTCCGCCGCCGCACTGGTTTTCATCGTTTCGCGCACGCATACCGGCGAGCTGAATTCCTCCGAGCAGAAGCCGAGCTACAGCCATTCCTTCGATGCTGGCGCTGCCTGGGGCTTTCTGGCGATCCAGGCCCATTTAGCCGGCTATGAGGCGCACGGCATGACCGGTTTCCAGGTCGAGAAATCCTATGAAGTTCTCGGCATCCCGGATGGTTTCCGCGTCGAAGCCGCGATCGCGATCGGCAAGGTCGGCGACAAGAACCAGCTTCCGGAGAAGCTTCGGGAACGTGAAGTGCCGAGCCAGCGCAAGCCGCTCTCCGAACTCGCTTTCAACGGCACGTTCG
>JAGWJK010000817.1 GCA_028865845.1 Rhizobiaceae bacterium | reverse complement strand
CCTTGACCTCAAATTCCTTTTCCATGTCGGCGCCGATCCGGTGCGATCCCTCGAGGTAGACGAGGCCGCCCATATCGACCGGG
Source organism: Rhizobiaceae bacterium (assembly GCA_028865845.1). Lineage (GTDB taxonomy): Bacteria > Pseudomonadota > Alphaproteobacteria > Rhizobiales > Rhizobiaceae > Rhizobium. The sequence continues at coordinate 3,074 of JAGWJK010000817.1, read as the reverse complement.
ATGTCACCGATCGGAATCCAGGCCGTGACGATGCGGCTGGTGCCGCCGCGCAGATACACGAGATCGTAATGCGCCGGCGTGACAACGCCGGTATTGGGCCTCGTGAAGCGCATGATCTTGCGTTTGTGCAGATAGGAAATGCCCTGCAGGAACTCGTCCATGAAGGCGGCGATCCGCGGCTGCGTACAGAAACCTTCATAGGCGACCGAACGCACCAGCGCCATCAGCCGCTTGTCCGCCAGCGCCTTATCGGGATCTCCCGTCGCCGCAACGCCCACCATCGGATCGGAACCGGGTTGCAGCAGGCCGGTATCCATCAGACGGCTGAACACCCACGCCCGGAAGTCGAGCACGTCCTGCCGCTTCAGAAAACCTTTGAGCCAGAGATAGCCATGCTGCTGATATTGTTGCCGCAACGTTGCAATATCGGTGGAGGCGTCGGTCGGGTTGAGATAACCGAAACGGTTCGGCGCCATTGACAGGATCTTGCCGTTCGCCTCCAGCGGCATCAGGCCGCTTTCGTTGTCCACGGTTGAAGATCGCAGCGCACCCGACATTTTAGTCCTCCCAGACCATTTCAAGATAGGCCGGCAAGCCCTCCTCGATCGGCATGCCGGTACTGAGTCCAATGATATGATGAACGGTTTGCGCTGCCTAGTCGTTTGTCGGCGCTGCGACCTAAAGTGCAGAACGGGACAATATTGGAGATCACGTGGTTCCAACTGCGAGGGACACAAAAGCCGCAAAGATCCCATGCCCTTCTTTCGCTGTGGAGGCGGCGTTGCTACAACAGCGATCGATGTCGCCGGATAGCGGGGCGGCGAGTCGCTGTATTGCCTGAACCTTTGAGGATCGATTGCCGTGACCAAGACCTTTGCCAGATTGCCCTCTTCATTTGCTCCATCGCTTCGCATGAGCCTGCTTTCGCTGGCCCTCGTGCTGCCGCTGTCGCCGCTGCCGGTTTCCTCCGCGCAGGCGCAGGCCGCGCCTGGCTCCTGCTGGTCGCTGCTGCAAAGCAAATACGGCCCGCAAATCGAAAAATCTGTCAACGAGGCCGACCCGTGCAAGAAGCTGCCGGGCGTCGATCATAAGGAGAATTTCGAGGTCAAGACGCTCGATGTCTGCAGCGCGCCGAACGGCGTACAGATCAATGCCCGCGCCAACCTCGCATGCCAGTCGCACGGTGTGCTGAAGGCGACGGTCAAAGGCGAGCTGGAAGCCTCGGTGACGGTCGATCTCGGCGCCTGCAAGATCACCGACTCGCGCGTTGCCATCAACGGTCCGATCGGCCAGCTTCTGTCCGGCGTCGGCGAGATGCAGGAACTGGCGCGCGGCTTCGCGCAGGCGAAGATTTCCGAAATCTGCGGAAAATAAACGGGAGGCCGGCGGCGCCCTTCCGCCGGCCGTGCTTCGACGGGGCGCCGACGCTAGATGGGCATCGCGCCGCGGGGCTCCTCCACCCCCTTCTCGCCGAAGCGGATATTTTTCTTCTCGAAGCCAAAGCCCGCAAACAACGCCACCACCACGGCGACGATGACGGCGACAATCAGCAGGGCGAAGGCGTAATCGCCGTTCCAATGTGCCGCAAGGCCTGCCTGTAGCGTCGCATTGCCGGAGGCCAGCAGATTTCCGAGCTGATAGGCGAAACCAGGGAAGGTGCCGCGCACCTCGTCCGGCGACAGCTCGTTGAGATGCACCGGCACGATGCCCCAGGCGCCCTGAACGAAGAACTGCATCAGGAAGGCGCCGATCGCCAGCATCACCGGCCCCTGTCCGTAAACCCAGAGCGGTGCGACAGGAATGGCGAGCACCGAGGCGATGACGATCGCCCGCCGCCGACCGATGCGCTGCGAGAATGCGCCGAACATCAGGCCGCCAGCCATCGCGCCGATGTTGTAGACGATGGCGATCGCGCCGACCGTATAGCTGTCGTATTTGCGTTGGCTCTCAAGGAATGTCGGATAGAGATCCTGCGTGCCGTGACTGAAGAAATTGAAGGCTGTCATCAGCAGCACCGCCCACAGGAACATGGGAATGTTCTCGCGCAGTACGGATAGAAAAGGCCGCTGCGGCTTCGCCTGCCGGGCGACGAAGGACGGCGATTCCTGCACGTTGCTTCTGATATAGAGCACGAGCAGTGCCGGCAGCGCGCCGACCATGAACATGCCGCGCCAGCCGATGATCGGGAACAGCAGGAAAAACACGATCGAGGCCAGCAGATAACCCGAGGGATAGCCCGCTTGCAGGATGCCGGAGACGATGCCGCGTGCTTCCGCCGGCACCGTTTCCATCGTCAGCGACGCGCCCACACCCCACTCGCCACCCATGGCGATACCGTACAGCGCGCGCAGCACCAGGAACATCGTCAGCCCGGTCGAAAAGCCGGTAAGGAATTCAAAGATCGAATACAACAGCACATTGGCCATCAACGTCACGCGACGGCCGAAACGGTCGGCGGCTAGCCCGAAGATCAGCGCTCCGACGGCGCGCATGGCGAGCGTCAGGAAGATCGCCGCCGAAACCGTTGGAACATCCGTGTGAAATTCCTCCGCGATGTGCTTGAGAACGAAGACCAATATGAAAAAATCGAATGCATCCAGCGTCCAGCCGAGATAGGCCGCGATGACGGTGTTGCGCTGTTGTGGGGATAAAGAACGTAGGCTATCCAATGCGGACATCATGGTCCTCCGACCGGATGACGGCGGCGAGGCGGGCAATTCCGGATGCCGTCGAAGCAGGGTGGGACCCGGCGTGATACCAGGCTGTTCGACGCTGCGGCGGGCTCCTCTATCGACGCTCGCAAAGGGAGGGTCGCGGATGTCTGGGGCAGCGTTTGACAACGCCATGGGAATGCGAGGGTTCCATCACATTTTGCGTGATCGGCGATCCGAAAAATCCGCTAAACGTTTCCCTTTTGTACTCTTCGCCTCTTCACATTGGCCCTTTCTGCCTCCATATTCCGCCCATGGCAAAATCACCGAAAAAATCCCCCGCCCCGAACGGTTTCGAAGAGGCGCCGCAGGCAGCCTTTGAAGGCGCGCCGCTCAGCGGCAGTGTCGCCGACTGGGTGAAGC
>JAGWJK010000816.1 GCA_028865845.1 Rhizobiaceae bacterium | reverse complement strand
CGAAACGCATACGATAGCCTTCCGCCCATTCGAAATTGTCCATCAGGCTCCAGGCGAAATAACCCCGCATCGGATAGCCGTCCTTGATGAGATCCGCGACGATGCCGAGATGCTCGACATAGTAGTCGAGACGCGGCTGGTCATCGACCTCGCCATTGACGACGCCCATGTTGTAGCAGGCACCGTTTTCGGTGATGTAGCATTCCGGCAGTTCGTAGCGCTTGTAGAGATCCTGCACGACGTGGCTGAGGCCCGGCGCATAGATTTCCCAGCCGATATCGGTCTTGGCGTCGCTCACCGGCGGCGCTTCGCTCGTCCACGGGAAATCGCCGTTGCGGCTGGGCTCGTCGAAGACACGGTCGGGCTTGTAGTAGTTCAGGCCCCACCAATCGAGTTTCTGGTTGATGATCTTTAGATCGCCGTCTTCGATTTCGGGCATGCGGTCGCCGAGCGCTTCGACGAATTCCTTCGGATATTCGCCCTTGAAGATCGGATCGAAGAAAGCGCCGTTGTGGAACTGGTGCGCGCGCTCGACCGCCGCCAAATCCTCGGCACGGCCCGAGCCCGGAAGGATAGAGGAAGCGTTGAGCACGATACCAACCGGCACCTTCGGCGCTTCGGCGCGGATCGCTTCGACACCGAGCCCGTGGGCGAGGTTCATGTAGTGCATGGCATAAAGGGCTGCCTGCATGTTGCGCTCGCCGGGCGCGTGAACGCCGTAGAGATGGCTAAGCCACACGATGCACCAGGGTTCGTTGAAGGTCGCGACGGAATCGAGACGGTCACCCAGGCGCGCCATCACGGTCTTGGTGTAGCGCTGAAAGGCATGCGCCGTCGAGCGCGCTGTCCAGCCGCCGTCGCCGGCGAGCGTCAGTGGCAGATCCCAGTGATAGAGCGTCGCGAAGGTCTTGATGCCGCGCGCCTTGCAGCCATCGACCAGGCGATCGTAGAAATCGAGGCCGGCCTCGTTGATCGGGCCGGTACCATCGGGAATGATGCGCGGCCAGGCGATCGAGAAGCGATAGGCTTCCACGCCCATGTCCTTGATCAGATCGAGATCCTGCTCCAGGCGATGGTAGTGATCGCAAGCAATGTCGCCGTTATCGCGGTGATAGACGCGGCCCGGCATGTTGGCGAACGCATCCCAGATCGACGGCTTGCGGCCATCGGCCTTGGTGGCCCCTTCGATCTGGAAGGCGGCGGTGGCGACGCCGAACGTGAAATCGCCCGGGAAGCGGGCGGCGAAGCTCTTCGGATCAATCATGACAAATCTCGTTTCTTTCAAGCGGCGGACAGCCGATGGACACCATGATCTGGCTCGCGCGGGGTTTAAACCAACGAAATTGCGCTTGTACAGCCCCCAAATGATAAAACTGCAACGTTACAGTTGATGATCGAGGAAAAAGAGTGGCGGACAACCCGCCACTCCCCACTTACAGATCAGAGCTTAACCCAGGCGCCGTTACGCTTCGATGACGCGACGCAGGCCTCAACGAAGGCAACACCCTTCACGCCGTCGTCGACCGTCGGATAGACCACGGCCGGGTCGACCGCCACACCCTTCTTGCGGGCGTTGATGGCGCGTGCGGCTTCTGTGTAGATGGTCGCGAAGGCTTCGAGATAGCCTTCCGGATGGCCGGACGGAATGCGCGACACGCGGCCGGCAGCAGCGCCCGAGCCGGCGCCGTTGCGGGTGATCAGCCGCTTCGGCTCGCCGAACGGCGTGTACCAGAGATAGTTCGGATCGGCCTGGACCCATTCGATGCCGCCCTTGGTGCCGTAGACGCGGACCTTCAGGCCGTTTTCATGACCCGGAGCCACCTGGCTGCACCAGAGCATGCCCTTGGCCGGCTTTTCGGAGCCCTTGGCCTTGAAGCGCAGCATCAGATGCGCGTTGTCGTCGAGACGGCGGCCTTCGACGAAGCTGTCGAGATCGGCGGCAAGGCTGTCGAGTTCCAGGCCGGTGACGAAGGAGGCAAGGTTATAGGCATGCGTGCCGATATCGCCGGTGGAGCCGCCGGCGCCGGATTGCGACGGGTCGGTGCGCCATGCAGCCTGCTTCTGGCCCGACTGCTCGATATTCTCGGTCAGCCAGTCCTGCGGATATTCGGCCTGGACGATGCGGATGTCGCCGAGTTCACCATTGGCGATCATCTCGCGTGCCTGGCGGACCATCGGATAGCCGGTGTAGTTGTGGGTGAGAATGAAGAGCGCGCCGCTTTCATCGGCCACCTTCTTCAGCTTCTTGGCGTCGGCAAGGTTCGAGGTCAGCGGTTTGTCACAGATGACGTGAATGCCGCGACGCAGGAATTCCTTGGCGGCGTCATAGTGAACATGGTTCGGCGTGACGATCGCCACGGCTTCGATACCGTTCTTCAGCTTTGCTTCCCGGATCGCCATGTCGCGATAGCTGGCATAGGTGCGGGCGGGATCGAGGCCGAGATCGCGGCCGGAGGCGATCGCCTTTTCGGGTGAAGCCGACAGGGCGCCGGCGACCAGATCGAACTGGTCGTCAATGCGCGCCGCGATGCGATGCACCGCACCGATAAAGGCGCCAGCGCCGCCGCCCACCATGCCAAGACGGATACGCGGCTCGCGCGTCTGTTCCGATGATCCTTCGATTGCCATAAGTTCCTCCTGAGAAATGAATATCTTACCTTCTCCCCAGCGGGGAGAAGGATGCGCGTAAGCGCAGGTTGAGGGGGCGTTGCACCGTAAGGAGAATTGCCTTTCGCTTGTCGCTCAAGGCCGCGTCGCTTCGCGAAGCGGCCCCCTCATCCGCCCCGTCGGGGCACCTTCTCCCCGCGGGGGAGAAGGCAAGTAAGAGCGATTAAAGCCCGAGCATGCGGCGGTTGGCCGCCTGGTCCGTGCCGCTGCCGGCGAAGTCGTCGAAGGCCTTTTCCGTCACGCGGATGATGTGCGCCTTGACGAATTCGGCGCCTTCGCGTGCACCGTCTTCGGGATGCTTGAGGCAGCATTCCCACTCAACGACAGCCCAGCCGTCGAAATCATTGGCCGTCAGCTTCGAGAAGATGGCGCCGAAATCGACCTGGCCATCGCCCGGCGAGCGGAAGCGGCCGGCGCGGTCGACCCAGCTCTGATAGCCGCCGTAGACGCCCTGACGCCCGGTCGGGTTGAACTCCGCATCCTTGACGTGG
>JAGWJK010000815.1 GCA_028865845.1 Rhizobiaceae bacterium | reverse complement strand
CGTCGTCCCGGGGCGGCGTGCGCATCAGAAGCGTCATCTGACCGTATAATCCGTATTGGCGCGGATATTCTTCCCGCAGATAGGGCGAGGTCCGCGATATGATCGTGTGTTGCCCTTCAAAGACCTGCCAGTCGTCCATGCGCAATCCGATGGACAGCGGCCGGCATCTTTCGGCCTGCTCCTTGTCGCCACCCCAGATGTAGACCGGGTTCGTGCCGGCATAGAGTTTTGAGTCCGGCTGTCCCAGATCTCCGATCAGGCCGGTCTCGACAGTTGCTTCGTCGCCTTCCGGAACCAGGGCTGCGTGTTCCGCCTGAAAGACCCGGCCGGGAAGGTTCGCCGCCATCATGATCGCGAAGAATTCCGTGCCGTCCTGGTTGACGTAAAGCCGCCCGCCGATCTCGAATGGCCAGTCGTTGCTGCGCGACTGCAGTGCGCCACCCCCGAACGACTGATGTTTGGCGATCGGCAGATCGTAGACGGCGTCGACGTTCATATGTTTCCTGATTTCGGCATCCGCCGCGGCAAGCGGCAAGCCGAGCCTGACCCCCATCAACGCCGGCCCATATCCCTCCGGGTTAAACATTCGGACGACGGGCTCCACCTGAAAATCGAAGGCGGGTACTGCCGGGGCGGGCATGATGGCGTCAGGGCGGCATGCCGACTTCCGGCTCTGCGGAAATCCCTGGCAGGCACAGATGAAATCCTGTTCGTTGAGGTTTGCGGAGAGGTCCTGGAACGAACAGGCCTCGTTGGTCGCGACCCGCATGACCTCAAAGGCGTTCGTGCGTTTCACGCAGGCCTCGAATTCGACCCACAAAGCCTGATGTTTGGCGATCAGCGAAGGATTGGAATCCGGGGCCGGGAAGTTGTGCAACAGCGTCTGACGATCCCGGTCCAGGCCTCGATAGCAGGTCTTGACGGCTTCGGCCGTGTCATCCGTCGTCTGATGGTCGAGGTATTTTGTCCTGCAGGCCTTGTTTTCGGCATCGTCCTTCGACGAGATCAGGCAATAGTTCACGACGGTTCGCTGATATTTCTCGTCGAATTGCTGAGGCCCGGCAATCTTGTCGGGCAAGCCCGCTTGCCGCTGGTAGAGGAAGTCCTCGAAATCGTTGCCGGGGAGGCCGAGCGACTTCAGCGCCGCACCTTGGCCCTCGCGTATGGTTTTCCGCTGGTTGACAGCTTGATCGAGCTCGCTTTTCAGAGCGGCGCGGTCGACGCAGGTGCCACAGCGGTTAAGCTGTGTGTGCAGGCTGAGGATGCGCATGCGCAGCTCCTCCGAGGCCTGCAGATATTGGCCGGTGGCGGCGCCTGGCGAGAGCAGTTTTTCCATGGTGGGATCGTTGCCGGTCAGCGACTCGGCATGGGACAACGCGACCGATGCCGATATCGCGACGATCGCGGCAAGCACGGCGTTTACGACAATCCCAAAGCGGCGCCGGGACTCGAGGAGACGCTCATCGAATACACAAAGGAATCGCATTGGCATTGCCTCCCTCATATGCCGGACGTCGAACGACGTACTCATAGCTGGGACGAATATGGGCTGGCCGCGGTGAACCCAGTCGGCCGTCGGGGTGGCTGTCGTCCGTCGTAATTTCCTGAACGAGCGGCCAATCAGGGAGTTCGCTACTCCCATACTCTCGACACATTGACCTGACGCAGCGAAGTCACGCCGCTGCGGTCCAGCCGAGGCTGCAACGCAGCGAGCATCGGCCATTCCAGGCCTACCCGCAAGTAGGCCTTTCGGTGGGAGTGTGGCGGTAGGATAGCACCTCCAACTGCCTTGCCGACACGACACAAAGGCCGACTACGATCCGGCAGAGGCGGTAGCAGCAGCGGGTCCAGCGGACATCGGTCGGACTACGGATGCGCTCGCACAGCGCGAGCCGTTTACGCAGCCATTTACTGTAACGTACTTCCGCAAACCAATCTTCCAGCGTTCCCTTGCGCTTCGCATTGGCGGCCAGGCTGCGAAGGCAGAAGGCTTGCGGACGGTCCAGGCAAAACCTCCGCAGCCCGATGAATTCGGCAAGCTTCTGGCTCCAGACCGGTGCCGACGAAAGTCGGCGCTCCGCGAGCGATATGACACCTACATTCAGGGAGGCTGGGATGCGACGGAAAAGAGCAGCATTCGTTGTGGTGGCGCTGACCATTGCCGCGATGGGATGTGCCTTCGGCGCCGGGATGAACTCGGCAGCGGCACAATCGGCAGCATCGACCCAGGCGGCAGCTCCCGCTGCAGCCCCGGCGACGGATGCGTCACAACCGATGTCATCAGTGGATCTTGAGACGCTGGTCGCCCGCATCGCGCTCTATCCGGACGATCTGGTCGCTCTTATCCTTTCGGCCTCGCTCAACCCGCTGCAGATCGTCGAAGCCGACCGTTATCTCGACGATGTGAAGAAGACACCCTCTCTCAAGCCCAACAGCGCCTGGGACGGCAGCATCATATCGCTTCTGAACTACCCGCAGATCGTCGGCATGATGAGCGACGATCTCGACTGGACGCAGAAGATCGGGCAGGCGGTCGTCGCGCAGCAGAAGGATGTGTTGGTAGCGATCCAGCAATTGCGTGACCAGGCCGTCGCACGCGGCATCATCAAGACCAACGATCAGGTGGTGGTCGAGAAGAAGAACGACAACGTCGTCATCCAGCCGGTGAAGAAGGAAGTCGTCTACGTCCCGCAATATGATCCGGCAATCCTGACGAGCCCGACCTATGTCGCGCAGCCGGAACCGATCATCTACGGGCCAGCCTATCCGTCCTACTATTATCCCTATGCACCCTATTGGGCCGGTTTCGTCACCGGAGCTGCGTTCGGCGCGGTGGTCGACTGGGATCACTGGCATTCCTGGGGTGGGGACGTTGACGTCAACATCAACAACATCCATCGCGACGATTTTCATTTCGATCGCAACAACCTCAACAATCTCAATTTTGACGGCAATAAATTCGGGTTCGACCACAACACGATCGCGAACGGCATCCAGCACAATGGCACCAATCGGCTCGATCTCAGGGGCGGCAACAGCATTGCCAACAACTCCGGGCTGATCGGCAGCGCCGGTAATCGGATCCATAGCGGCGACGTCAGGCGCGATGTGCAGAACGGGCTCAGAAACGGACCCAATGGCGGCATCGGCGGCGGCAAC
>JAGWJK010000814.1 GCA_028865845.1 Rhizobiaceae bacterium | reverse complement strand
CGAGCTCGATCACATAGCGGTAGCGATCCTCACAATCGTCCAGGAAGGAGAAATCTTCTATGATCTGTACAATCGTCGCCATCAGGCCAGTCCTATTATTCACTGCTTGGATATAGGTGAAACCGCCGATGATTTGAACCCGTGATAAAAAAGAACGCCGTGAGCGATGGGCGGGCTCACGGCGCTTTCGGGGCAGGCACTGAACGGAGATGGATCAGGTTCGCGGCCTCGGCAGCGGCAGCGGGATGGAAGAGGGCAACTTCACCGTGCCCGTGACGAGGGCATCGGCGGTTTCGTTGCCAGTGCGTTTGGCGGGCATTGGCTGCGCCTCGGCGACGATCTGTTCGTTGCCGGCCGCTGCAGCGGCTATCTGGTGGGCGGCAGGCTGCGGGGCCGATTTGTTGTCGCCGAAATGCTGACCGAGAAGATCGTAGGCGACGCGAGCGCCGTCGCGGGCCTGGTAGCCCAGCGCCGTCAGCGTCTCGCCGCCCTTCAGGCAGACATCGGGTTTTTCGGTGCACATGGCGCCGACATATTGCATCACGCCGCTGGCTGCCGACAGGGCGTCGGAAACCTGCACCTTCGGTTCGCCCACCGCCTTCGGGTCGCCCTCGGGCTTGGCGAAGATCGGCAGGAACATAAGAACCAGGGAAAACCAGAACCCTGCTCTGATGAGAAACCACATTGTCTAGCCCATCCTCTATATCGCTCGGTCTTGTCGCCGATTCGAACTCGTTTGTCTGACGTTGCTCGAAGCCTACCCCGCAGAGGACAACGCAGCTTTTCAAAACTTGGATGTATTTTCGACAAAATTGATTCAAATTCGAGCTATCGGTATTTGAAGCGTATTTTGTTCGAATTGTAGTGATTGCTGTTAAGCATGTCGCGGCCAATCGGCCGTAAATGCCGGGCGTTGCGCGGTGATCGCTTTCCGCAAAAGTTAACGCACGACGGAAATATAAATAAAATCCGCTGCTTACCCGCCGTTAACCACAAAAACCAAAGGTCTTGTGAACCGCCCCAAAACGGGAATTTCGGGCCTTTTCCGGTATTCCGGGCCTCTTTCCTTTATTCTTTCCTTAAGCCGCGAAGGCCTATTGTGCGGTTGAATAAGTGACCGTTTGTACGGATTTTGGTGTGCGCGTATTGAGTAAAATGGCTGGTGGGGCAGGGTCCCTCGTGGACCGGGCGGGCGGAAGCTGGCTCTCCCGGACAAGCGGGAACGGCGAAGTCCGCGCCGAGGAGCTGGCGATCCTGCGCCGGCTTGCGCTTGCCTCCTCCGCAGCACTGGTCGTCGTCCCGACCGCACTCTCTTTCGTCACTAGTCCCGCCGTCGCGCTGCCGGTCGGTGTTGCAACTGTCTGCGCCGGCTTCCTGTTTTCCGCTGTCGGCAGCATCGCGCTGTCGCGTCAGCGCCCGGCCGCAAGTGCTGTCGAGGCTGTCGTGGTCGAGCATCGTGATCTCATGCTGGAAGCTGCATGCGGCCTCGTACTTCTTTTTGATCCGCAAGGCAGCGTCACCTCTGTCGGCGGCCGTGATCAGGCGGAGTTCCTGAGCTGGATGCGCGACCCGTCGGGCCGCGGCTTCATCGAGCAGGTTCATATTTCCGACCGCATCCTCTTCCTCCAGGCAGTCGATACGCTGCGCCAGGGGCGCGATGCTCTCGGCGTCGATCTGCGTCTCGAGCGCTCTGCCGTCGTCGAGGGCAACGACCAGTTCGTTCACGTCCATCTGGAGATGAGCGCCCGGCGCAACAACGAGGGTCAGTTGACATCGATCGTCGCCCAGGCACGCGATATCTCCTACGACCAGCAGCTTCGCGAAGAGGCGGCCCGCAAGGCGGCCGAAGCCGAATCGGCCAATGACGCCAAGTCTCGTTTTCTGGCCGCCGTCAGCCACGAACTGCGCACGCCGCTGAATGCCATCCTCGGTTTTTCCGACATCCTGACCGGCGAATATTTCGGCAAGCTCGAAAACGATCGCCAGCGCGAATATGTCGGGCTCATCCGCCAATCCGGCGCGCACCTGCTCTCGGTGGTCAACACCATGCTCGACATGAGCAAGATCGAGGCGGGCCGCTACGAACTGCTGCTCGAACCTTTCCCGATCGACGCATCGATCGGCACCTGCGAAGCCATGCTCGGCCTGCAGGCAAAGGAGAAGGGGCTGACGCTGACGAGCCGCATACAGCGCGGGCTCGGCGAGATCGTCGCCGACCAGCGCGCGTTCCAGCAGATCCTCATCAATCTTGTCGGCAACGCCATCAAGTTCACCGACACCGGCGGCGTCATCACCATCGATGCCGCCATGGTCGACGGCATGCTGAAGCTTGCGATCAGTGATACCGGCATCGGTATTGCCGGCGATCGCCTGACGACGCTCGGCCAGCCATTCGTGCAGATCCAGAACGAATATACCCGCCGCTACGCCGGCACGGGCCTCGGTCTGTCCCTGGTCAAGGGACTGGTGGCGCTGCATGGCGGCAGCTTCGCCATCGCCAGCGTTCCGGGCGAGGGCACGGTCATCACCATCCTGATCCCACTCGATGGTTCCGGCGCAGTGACCGCATTGGAACCTGTGGATGCCGGTCGCACGGTCGATTTTCCGCCACGTCTGAAATCTAGTCTGGAGACGAACGGGACGCGTATAGAGGAAATGGTCAATGGCCCCGCAAAAGCGAAAATCGCCTAAGGGAAAGGGCAAGGGTAAGCGCAAACAGCCCGGCCTCGCCTCCCGGGGAGCGGTTGCCGTGGGCGGTCTTGGCCTGCGCGGCGCCGGCGCCGTGGGAGGCCTCAGCCTGCGTGGGCTCGGCCTTTTCGGCAGTGCCGTCGGCAGGCACCCGGCGGCGGCCGGTGGTGTCGTGCTTTTCCTTGCGGTCTTCAGTTTCGTGACGGCCAATGCGCTCTGGTACCAGCCGGGCCTGCATCCGTCGCCGATGCTGCGCACGCGCGATCCGAAGTCGCCTTATCAGATCCCTGGCCGCAAGGCTTTTCTGCGTGCGCAGCAGAGCAACGCCGGACCTGTCACCACCTTCCGCATCGAGCGGCAGGACGACATGGCGGCGGCAAACTCAGAGGCTGCTTCCTCCGATCAGCAGCCCGCGCCGGCAGTGACTTCGCCATCAGCGAATGCGCCTTCAACCGCAGCCGTCCCGACAAA
>JAGWJK010000813.1 GCA_028865845.1 Rhizobiaceae bacterium | reverse complement strand
GATCTGGCTGATCTCGCGGGAGGCCTGCTCGATGCGGCCCATGGCGTCGACGGCATTGCGGACGACCGTACCGGACCGTTCGGCATTTTCCTTGGCTTCCGTCACCATGACGCTCGCTTCATGAGCGCGTTCGGTCGAGTTCTGCACGACCGAGGTGATCTGGTCGAGGGCTGCCGATGTCTGTTCCAGTGCTGCGGCCTGCTGTTCCGTGCGCTTCGAAAGGTCGTCGCTCGCGTGACGCAGTTCGTTGGTGTTGGAGTTGATCGAGCCCGTGGTCTCGCGAACTTCGCGCATCGTCGCCTGCAGCGTTGCGAGCGTACTGTTGACGTTCTGCTTCAGCTCGGCGAAGGCGCCCTGGAATTCACCGCGCATCGTCTGCGTCAGATCGCCCTCGGCGAGACTTGCGATGACGCGGCGAACCTCGTCGACGCCGGTATCGACGCTGGCCAGCAGCTCGTTGATGTTGCCGGCAAAGCGATTGAGATTGACGTCGCCATAATCCTTGGTGATGCGCTGGCTGAAATCGCCGGCGGCAGCGGCGGTAACGACGAGCGACATGCTCGACTGCAGATCGTCGCTCTTGGCGCGCATCGCCGTCTCTTCGGCATTCATCCGGCGCACGGCATTGCCGTTCTGCTTGAAGATGTCGACCGCGGCCGCCATCTCGCCGATTTCGTCCTGGCGGCCGGCGAAGGGAACCTCGATATCGAAATTGCCGTCCGCGACCTGCTTGATGGTTTCCGTGACCTTGCGGATCGGGCGGCTCAGCTGCGACGTACCGATATAGATGCCCATGCCGGCGCCGGCGCCGATACCGACCAGCATCATGCCGATCACGACCCAGAAGATTTCCTCGCGGAAGGCGGTGATATCGGCGTCGACGGTATTGAGCGAGAGCTTGTCGGCCTGCACGACCGCATCGATCTCGGCCTGGAATGCCTTGCGGTTGGCGCGGTTGGCGTCGTTGTTGCCCTGCTTGTTGGCGGCATCGGGACCATCGGTCACGCCGAGCCGGGCCGTTTCGGTCCGGAAAGTGCGGAACTCCTGCGCGCGGGCCTGTAATTTCGAAAATTCTGCCATCTGCGCAGCGGGCACGGATGGCGCCCAGGCGGCCAGCACCTTGTCGATCTCGTCGAGGTCGCTCATCAACCCATCGGCAAAGCTCTTCGCATCCTTGGCCGACGCGGCCGAATAAATGCCGCGCGATTCCATGACGACGGCAGTCACCAGGCGGTTCAGATGCTCGCCCATATAGGCGCGGCCGGCGGCGACTTCGTAGGATTGCAATTGCCGATCATATTCGCGGACCGCATAAAGTGCAGTTGCGCCGATCAAAAGCGCAGCACTGGACATCACGAATACAAGCAGATTAATTTTACCACGGATCTTCAACGATATGCCTCCTGGATCCGGAAAACCCTAAGAACTTAAGGGTTGTCCGCGCTTATCCATAGATATCGATGAAATTCATTAATGTTATATTGCTACATTTCGAATATAAATTGAGACGAAATTTCAATCATCTGAAAGCGTTACTGGCGGTTTCAGCGCAACCCGAACGACAGATGTTTGTGCCGGCAATTCGCGCCATCTAGCGTAAAACGCCGGTTTCGAGGAATCTGCGCCGATATAATTGACTTCCGGGACCTTGATCCGTATAAGCCCGCGCACGTCCGGTCATGGAGCCTGCATTTGCGGGCCAAGTCCGTTCGCCATAATCAACAACGCTCCTTGCTGTTAAAGCAAAGCTCAAGAAGGGCCGCACTCCGCGGTGTTCAAATAAATGAAGCGTACCTATCAACCATCCAAGCTTGTTCGCAAGCGTCGTCACGGCTTCCGTGCGCGTATGGCAACCAAGGGCGGTCGCGCGGTTCTTTCCGCTCGCCGTAACCGCGGTCGCAAGCGTCTTTCGGCCTAAGGCCGAATTGCCCGATATTAGAGATGGCGGGCGAATGACTGATAAACGACCAGAAAAGACTGTCGGGCGGCTGAAAAGCCGGCCGCAGTTTCTTGCAGTCCGCGAAGGCGAAAAGCGCAAGGGAAGCCTCTTCCTCATCGAAGTGCTCGACCGCAAGCTCACCGACGCCGAACCCCGCGTTGGTTTTACCGTCACCAAAAAACATGGCAACGCGGTGGAACGAAACCGCATGCGGCGCAGGCTGAAAGAGGCCGTGCGGCTTCATGCCGGATTTGCAATGCAGCCCGGACACGACTATGTGGTTGTCGCGCGGCGAGATGTGCTGACCGCGCCTTTCGAGAAACTGACGAACGAACTCGTTCAGCGGATCGAAGCCAGGCCGAAACACCGGCGTCCGGAAACGGACCGCTCCAGGAAAGTATGATGGAAAACAACCGCAATTACTTCATAGCAATTGCCCTGTCTGTGCTGATTGTCCTCGCCTGGCAGTTTTTCTACATGAACCCGCGCCTCGAAGCGCAGCGGCAGGCCGAACAGGCCGCCAAGCTGCAGCAGCAGACGCAGCAGGCTCAGACGGCACAATCGACGCAGGGCGGCACGACCGCATCGGGCGGCCAGACGCCGAACATCGAAAGCCGCGATGAAGCCGTTGCAAACTCCCCGCGTGTTACCATCGACACCCCGGCCCTCACCGGCTCCATCCGTCTGGCAGGCGCACGCCTCGACGATCTGAAGCTTAAGGGCTATCACGAGACCGTCGACAAGAGCAGCCCGATAATCACGCTGTTCAGCCCGGGCGACACCAAGGACGGCTATTTCACCGAATTCGGCTATATCGGCGACGGCTCGATCGGCAGCCTGCCGGGTCCGTCGACCGTGTGGACGCTCGCGAGCGGCGACAAGCTGACCGAGAAGACGCCGGTAACGCTGACCTACACCAACGACAAGGGCATCGTCTTCAGCCGCACGATTTCGGTCGACGATCGCTACATGTTCACGGTCACCGACAAGATCACCAACAGCGGCCAGACCCCCGTGGCACTGTCGAGCTACGGTCGCCTGACGCGCAACAACAAGCCGGCAACGCCGTCGACCTGGCTGCAGCACGAAGGCTTCCTCGGCCTTCTCGGCGCCAGCAACGCCAGCTCCATCAGCCTCGGCAACGGCGTGACGCAGGAAAAATATACCGCGGTGGACGAAAAGCCCTTCACGAAGGAAGGTGCTGTCGGCGGTTGGTTCGGCAT
>JAGWJK010000812.1 GCA_028865845.1 Rhizobiaceae bacterium | reverse complement strand
CCAGGGATACGCGCCGGCGCAGAATATCCTGAAGCAGATGAATTAGGCGGCGAGAACGCCTCAAACCTTCAGGAACTGCGAGTTCCTGTCGAAGCTCAGCCCCGGAAATATCTTCGCAGTCAGATCGTCGGGACGCACCTCGAATTGGCGATAGAGCATCGCGGCGGCAATCTCCCGCACATCGGCCGTCGGCATCAGGTCACGATCGTCAAGCAGTTGCGCATCGCTGATCCCAGGCCATTTCCCGAATATGCGGCCACCATTGATGGCGCCGCCCGCAAGAAGGCAACAGCCGCCCGTGCCGTGATCGGTGCCGCCGGTGCCGTTCTGGCGGACGGTCCGCCCGAACTCCGTCATGGCGAGGACAACCGTCGTCTTCCAAGCGTCCGGGCCAAGCGTGGTCTTCAGCGTCAGCACCGCATCCGTGAGATCGCCTGCCGCTTTCCTGAACTGTGCAATCTGCGAGACATGCGTATCCCAGCCGTTGATCGAAAAGCTGGCGATGCGGTAATCGCCGAGCAGCATCTTGCCGGCAAGAGCGGCAATGTCGGTGATCGACTCGCCGCGCTTCACATCCGGATCGGCTCCCATCTTGGCGGATTGGTCCGCACGTGCCGCCTCGTCCATTGCCTTGGCGAATACAGGGTCATTGGCGTAGAGCCGCTTCAGGAATTGCATGTCATCGGCGACGATGCCGAAATTCGAATCGGATGCCCAGACGTCGACAAGGTTAGGGCCGGTCAGGATCAATTCGGTCGAAGTGTTGATGTCGATCGCCTTGCGCGCCGTCGAGCGCGGGATCGTCGCCAGCGCGCGGTTCAGCCAGCCGGTCTTCTCCTCGTTAACCTTTTCGCCGCCGGATTCGAGCATGTCCTGGCCGTCGAAATGACTGCGCTCGTTGCGATAGGGCGTCGATACCGCATGAATGAAGGCAAGTTCCCTCGCCTTCCACAGCGGCATCAGATCGGCCGCTGCCGGATGCAGCCCGAAAAAGCCATCGAGATCGAGCAGGCCCTTGTCCGGTGACAGCGCAATATCCGGACGCAGACCGGCAAACGCCGTCTCCCCGTAGGGCTGAACGAGGTCCAGCCCATCCATCGCACCACGAAGAACGATGGTCACGAACCGGTTCTCGCCCGGCATGGCGGCGAAGGTGACCGGCGTGAACAGCGGCATCGCGGCCAGACAGCAGGCGGAGCCGAGAAAGCCGCGGCGGGAAAGGGAATTCTGCGCATTCATCTCTTAACTCCCGGGGACGTAATTCGAGGAAACACCGCGCGAACTCCGATGGAGATCGCACTTGCATCCCATTCAGCGTCTGTAAAATTCCGGCGATGCCAGAACAAGCGTAAGGCCTGTCACCTTGTTCGGTGCCTGCGACACCACACGGATCGTGTCGTCCCGTGCCGCATCGGCAAGCGTATCTTTCAGAAACCGCCGCGGATCGTAGAGCTTGCCGTACCGTGCCGCGACGCGATGCGCCCAGGCAAGCCGTTCCGCCAACTGGCTGGAATTCACCCAGCTAACAAAATCCTCGGGAAAGCCTGCCGGGCTCGGCGGCTGCCAGATGGGTTGCCCCATGCGCCTGACAGGAGCGAGCCCGACATCGCGCGGAAAATACAGGCTCGCATCGAAAGCAGCGTTTCGCTTTTTCCTCGTCTCCGGGTCGAGCGTGGCCGGATCATCCGCAGCCAGCGTCGAAACCGGATCGTCGGCCATGTCGGGACTGCCTGGCGTGCCGATGGCGGCCAGTTCATCGCTCTGCCCGGCGAGTTGGTTTCTATCCACGTTCATTGCCCGCAGGCCCGCCACGACATAGTCGAAAGGCTGACGAGCCTTTGAGCCGAAATCGGCCCAGGCGGCAGGATGATCGAGCATCGCTGCATACACTGCCATCAAATTCCCATCAGTGCTGATCCAGGCGCCAACCATGGCATCGATCATCTCCTGTGGCGGCTGATCGGAGATGAAGTGCACGACGAGCTTGCGGCAGATATGCTTTGCCGTTCTCGGATTGGCGGCTAGATTGTCCAGCAGGGAAAGATAATCCCTGTCGCTACGCTTCGCACCGCCATAGCTGACGCCCAGGACCTGATGACTGCCGGGCTCGGCAACGCCGGGGCGAAAGCGCGCCTTCATGGAGGCGGGATCGAAGGTCAGGCCGGTCAATACCATGGCGGTGGAGCGTACATCGTCCTGCGTATAGCCGCTGCCGGCGCCGAGCGTGTGCAGTTCCAGCAGCTCTCGCCCGAGATTCTCGTTCAGCCCCTTGCCGTTCTTGACACCGACTGCCGAGTCCGGGCCGAAAGATTGCGATTGATCCAGATAGAGCAACATGGCCGGATGGCTCGTCGCTGCCCGCAGCAGAACCGAAAACTTCGCACCGACATTGGGTCGGATTGCCTCGGCTTCGTAAAGCGGCACGACGGCCGGCATCTGTTGGTTCTTGCGGGTGCTGACCGAGAAATGGTTGACCCAGAAACTCGCCAGCCGCTCATAAAATCCGTTCGGGGAATAGACGGCCTGGGCGAGCCGCGCATCGGCATCGCGTTGATAGCCGGTCGTCAGCTTTTCGCTGATTGCCTTTTGCCGCGCCCGCTTCACATCGGGACCGTCGCTGCCCTTGTAAATGTCGCGGAAACGCGCCGCCACTTCGATGACCCGCTGCCGGCGCGCGTCCACCCCACCGATCGGAAACAGCGGTATCTGCAAGGCGCCAACGGTTACCTGGCCGAGCAGCGCCTGCTTGTCGGTCGGCGGCGCCTCTCCGCTCCGAAACCCGTAGCCGAAACGCAGCATCGACATCGTCTGGAACGAAAGGCTCATAGTCTGCACCATGATGACGTTTCACCGGAACACATCCGAAAATTACGCGATCAACGTGCAGAAATAGCGGCCCTTTGACGACATGGACAATTTGTAATCTGCGGCCGGCCGACCTCAGAGCATGTCGCCCAGACTCCAGTGGTTGCTCCACCGCGCGTCGATCTCGTCATCGACATTTTGATAGCGGATATCGGTGGAGAGCCTGAGACGGCCCTGAAGGTCGCGATTGGTCGTCGAGGCGTGGATCATGTAGGGGCTGTGCAGCATGACGTCGCCGGCCTCGTAATCGGCGGCAAGCCAACGGGTATTGAAGCGTTCGGCCATGTCGGGCAGGTCTTTC
>JAGWJK010000811.1 GCA_028865845.1 Rhizobiaceae bacterium | reverse complement strand
TCGCGTCCTTCCCTGTCGCATCGGTCTTTGCGTCCACCAATGCCTTTCTGATGGGCGCCCGCTCGGTCAATCCGAACGCGACGCTGCAGACCATTGCCATCAATTCCTGGTTCGACCCCCAGGCCGCCACCCAGGCAGGCACCGCACTGATCGACAATGGCTGCGATTTCCTCTTCGGCATCATGGATGAAGCCGGCTACCTGCAGGTCGCCGAGAAGCGCGGCGTCTGGGCAGCCATGTGGAATACCGACATCCGTCGCTACGGCCCCAACTCCTACGTTTCTTCCGTCATGATCGACTTCAACAAGTTCTACGTCGATCAGGTCGGCAAGCGCCTTTCCGGCACCTGGACGCCGAGCGACGTGCTGTTCGCCATGGGCTCGGGCGTCGATCGCGACAAATGGGGCGAGAAGGTTCCGGCCGATGTTGCCGCGGCTGCCGATGCCGTGCGCGACAAGATCATAGGCGGCTGGTCGCCGTTTGCGGGCGAGATCAAGGATTCGACCGGCAAGGTCCGCATCGCCGCCGGCCAGACGATGAGCGACGCCGATCTCTACAATTGGGACTGGTCGGTCGAAGGCGTCACCGGCCTCAGCGCCTGACCTTCGTCATAGCCAAAAGAGAACCCGGCTTGGCGTCCGGCCGGGTTCGCTCTCCATGAAGCTCTGGTGCCCTTTCGATGCCTGAAAAACCGATGGCCTTCTCCGCTCCTCCCGGCACACCGCCCCTTGTCCAGTTGAAGGGTATCGCCAAGTATTTTCCGGGCGTGATTGCCAATGAAAACGTCGATCTCGATGTGCTGCCGGGCGAAATCCATGCGTTGCTCGGGGAAAACGGTGCAGGAAAATCGACGCTGATGAATATCCTGACCGGCATCTACCAGCCGGATGCCGGGGAAATCATCATCGACGGCTATGCGAAGCAGTTTGCCACGCCGCTGCAGGCAATCGCCGCCGGCATCGGTATGGTCCACCAGCATTTCAAGCTCGTGCAGGCCTTCACGGTTGCGGAAAATATCCATCTCGGCTGGTCGGAGACGCCGCGTCGTGCTTCGGCGCAGATTTTGGAAGCCCGCACCGCGGCGCTTGCCGAAAAATTCAATCTTCAAACCCGCCCTGATGCGCGTGTCAGCGATCTGTCGACCGGCGAGCAGCAGCGCGTCGAAATTCTGCGTGTGCTGGCAAGGCAGGCACGCGTGTTGATCCTCGACGAGCCGACCGCAGTGCTGACGCCCGCCGAGGCACGCGAACTCTTCAAGGCGCTGCGCGATTTCGTCGCCGGCGGCAACGCGGTGATCTTCATCAGCCACAAGCTCGACGAGGTGCTGGAGATTTCCGATCGCATCAGCATCCTGCGCGGCGGCCGCAAGATCGCGACGGAAAATACGGCCGACTGCAATCCGCGCATGCTCGCCAAGCTGATGGTCGGCCGCGATATCGTACTTGCCGACATGCGCCAACGGGCGGCGGGTGCGGCCGCGATTTCACCGCAGCCTGTTCTCAGCCTCAAGGATGTATCGGCGCTCAACGATGGCGGCGACGAAGCTCTGCATGGCGTCTCGCTGCAGGTCCATGCCGGCGAAATTCTCGGGATTGCCGGCGTCGCCGGCAATGGCCAGCGCGAACTCAGCCAAGTGTTGTCCGGGATGAGGTCGATCAGTGGCGGGCAGATCCTCATCGACGGATCGACGGTCGGGCGCAGCAATGCGGCAGCGTTCGCCGATCGCGGGATCGGCCATATTCCGGAGGACCGGCTGCACAGCGGTCTGGCGCCGGCGCTGAGCGTTACGATCAACGCCGTCATACGAGAATACAAGGAACCGCCGGTATCTTCCGGCGGCGCTTATCGGCCCGGCGCCGCCACGGCGCTCGCCAGGGAGATCGCCGCTGCCGCCGACGTCACGATCCCGGACTTCGGCATGCCGATCCGCAACCTCTCGGGCGGGAACCAGCAGCGTCTCGTCGCGCGGCGCGAGATGCGTATCGCGCACAAGGCGCTGATTGCCGCCTATCCGAGCCGCGGGCTCGATGTCGGCGCCATCAACACGATGTTGCGCTACATCGTCGAACTGCGCGATGCCGGTGCAGGCATCGTGCTGATTTCCGAGGAGCTCGAAGAACTTCTCAATCTCTCCGACCGCATCGCCGTTCTCTACGAAGGCAGGATCATGGGCATCGTCGATAACGACAAGGCCGATATCGACCAGATCGGCCTGCTGATGGGCGGCCGCTCGCATGCGCATGAGGTTGCCTGACATGGCCGCATCCTGGCGTTTGCAACGTCTTCCCTCCGCCTCCCCGGTTGTTGCTTTTGCCGCACGCATCGCGGCGATCCTGCTGGCGCTGATCTTTGCTGGCATCGTCCTTGCGGCAACGGGAGCAAGCCCGCTCGAACTCGCCTCCGAAGTCATCGATTCGAGTTTTGGCTCCAGCTTCGGCCTGCAGGATCTGGGTGTCCTGCTTGTTCCGCTGATCCTGACCGGTCTTTCCGTTGCTGTCGGCCAGCAGATCGGCGTCTGGAATATCGGCGCCGAGGGGCAGTTTTATGCCGGCGCGTTCGGCGCGGCGACGGTGGGCCTCTTCGTGCCGGGACCGCCGATGGTGCTGCTGCCGCTGATGTTCTTTGCCGGCCTGTTCGCCGGCGCGCTCTGGATCCTGATCCCGACACTTGCCCGCGCCTATGCCAATGTCAACGAGCTCATCACCACGCTGCTGATGAACTTCGTCGCCATCCTGCTGGTCTATTATGTCTCGACCAGCGCCTGGCGCGACCGGACGGCGAATTCCGCAACGGCGCGGCTGCATGCCGAAATTCCGGAATTCTGGGGTTCGATCCACTGGGGCTTTCCGGTCGCGATCATTGCAGCACTTGTCGTCGCGGGCGTACTTGCTTTTTCGCGCTGGGGCTATGAAGTGCGGCTCGTCGGGTCGAATCCATCGGCTGCCCATTATGCCGGCATGCCCGCGCAGCGGCATCTGATCACCGTCATGCTGCTGTCCGGCGCCATTGCCGGGCTTGCCGGCATGCTGGAGATTGCCGGCACGGTTCACCGGCTGCAGGGCGGCATTTCCAACAATTACGGCTATCTCGGCATCATGGTTGCCGTCCTCGCGCGAAATTCTGCGGTTGGCGTCATCTTCTCGGCGGCGCTGATGGCCTTCATCCTCA
>JAGWJK010000810.1 GCA_028865845.1 Rhizobiaceae bacterium | reverse complement strand
TCGGAGATCAGCATGACTTCGCTCGTCACCTTGCCCTGCGGTCGCAGGATGTGCGGCGGCGAGATCATGCCGAGATCGTATTTGGTGTCGTCCTCGTCCGCTCGCGCGATACCGGAAACCAGCAGCGCGGATGTCATGATGCATGCAAAGGCGAACGACATTGCGTATTTCAAGATCATTTCCTCACGACCCCTTTAAGTCCGCCCCCGATGAGGAATGTGGCATCCATCAACGCGATCATTGGACTGACACCTCCCGAGACGGCCAGATAACGTGGCTGCCACTCGGGATGGAATTTGGATTTGAAGGCACGAAGCCCTTTGAAGTTGTAGTAGCGCTCGCCGTGTTCGAAGACAGTCCCGCCGACCCTGTCCCAAACCGGTGCCGATTCCCGCCTCGACATGCCCGACAAGGGTGCCATGCCGAGATTGAAGCGATGAAAGCCCTGCTGCTTGAGGTATTCGAGGATCTGCACGAACAGAAAATCCATCGAACCCTTCGGCGCATCCGGTGAAAACCGCATCAGATCCACGGAGCCCTCTTCTTTGGTCTCCGTCATCAGGATGTTGGCAAAGGCTACTATTTTACCGTCCTTTTTCAAGATACCGACCGGCTGCGAAACCACGTAGTCGGGATCGAAGGCGCCAAGCGAAAAACCCTTTTCCTTGGCATTGTGGTCGGCAAGCCAGGATTCGGAAACCTCGGCAAGCTGATCGATCACATCCGGCACATCCTGCGGCTCGATAACGGCAAATTCTAGTCCGTCACGCTGCGCGCGGCTCGCCGTCTGCCGAAGATTGGCCCATTTGCCGCCCTTCATCTCGAAATTGGTCAGATTGACCACCGCGAGTTCGCCAAGCTTGAAGGCGCGCAAGCCGGCATCGGCGCAATAGGACAGCAGCGCCGGCGATATCTGATAGAAGACCGAACGGCATCCGGCCGCGCGGGCGGTTTCGACGAAACGCCAGACAAGTTCGGGAAGCGCGTGCCGCGGGCCGATCGGATCGAACAAAGCGATCCACGAGCGGCCCTGCTTGCCGTACATGATGAAAGCATCGCCCTTTTCGGAAAACATGATGCTCTTGTCACCCATGCGCACCAAATTCGCGTCGGCGACGCCGTGCTTGGCGACGATTTCGACTGCCCGCTCCACGGCGTGGTCGGTCACCGGCTCGAGCCGCGCGGTTGCCGGGCGCAGCAGGCTGAAGATCGCAATCGCCGACGACACGATGGAAATGCCGAGCACGGCGCGAAGGCCGCGCGGCGCTTCCTCGGTAAATTCGAACTGCCACCAGAGCTGGTTGCTGTATTCGACGTCACGATAAACGAAGAACAGGATGACGACCGCGCCAATGCAGATCACGGCGATCGCCGTCAGCCAGCCCGCCGTCAATGCCTGATTGAGCAGCGAAGCGGGACGGGTGAACAGGCGGCGGCTGACGATGAGGCCGAACAGCAGGAAGCCCAGCAAGGCCGCTTCGACGATGGCAATCGCCTTCAGCAGCGACAGCAACAGCGCCAGAACCGCTGAGAAGATCGATACCCACCAGGCGCCGTCGAGACGCTGGCCGAGGCCGCGGGCGGCGACGATCATCGCCAGACCAAGAAGGCTGGAGAGAAAATGCGCGCCTTCGACGATCGGCAGCGGCAGGTAATCGGAGAGGAATTCGAGATTTCTGTCCGGCGTCGGCGTCACGCTCGAAAACACCAGCATCATCCCGAGAAGCAGCGCAAAGGTCGACAGCAATTGCGGCATCAGCCGGCCGCCGACGCGGCGCATGCTGGAGGCGGCCGGAAGATCGACGAAGCGGCGCAACTCGGCCGCCGAGACCGCAAGGATCGCGATCGCCAGCGGAATGACGTTGTAGATGACGCGATAAAGAACCAGCGAACAGAGCACGGCATCGCTGTTCACCGCGCTGCCGAGCCAGGCGATGATGATCGTTTCGAAAACGCCGAAGCCGGCCGGAACATGGCTGAGTACGCCAAGGCCGACGGCAATCGCATAGATGGCGAAGAAACCCGGCCAGCCGATAGCCGAATCCGGCAGCAGGACATAGAGCACGGAGGCTGAGGCGGCGATATCGAAGGCCGTTACCAAGAACTGCCGCGACCAGGTGCGCGAATCAGGCAGGCGAATCGCGATCGGCCCGACGCGCACTTCGCGGCCGTCGCGACCCATAACGATCACAAAGGCAAGAGCCGCGAGAATGGCACCGGCGATGATGCGCAGCCACAGGCCATCGACATTAATCAGTGGCCCGATCTCGTCGGCAATCGTCATCAGCGCGATCGAGCCGACACCGGCAAGGCCAAGGCCGAAGGCAAGCGTCACGAAGGCGATGACGCGGGTGATATCATCAGGCGACAGGCCGAGACGGCTATAGGCGCGATAGCGGATCGCGCCGGCGCTGAGCGCGCCGAAGCCCGCCGTGTTGCCGACGGCGTAGGCACTGAAGGAGGTGAGCGCCACATGCGGAAAAGGCAGGCGTTTGCCGATATATTCCAATGCGTTCTGATCGTAGAAGATCAGCGAGAAGAAGCTGAGGCCCGTAAACAGCAGCGCGAGCAGGATGGACGACAACTTCGTCGTCGTCAGCGCATGCACGACGTCGTCGTAACGCACTTCCTGCGTCAGATCGAAGATCGCATAGGCGGCGATACAGAAGACGGCCACCGTGAGGATGCCGACAATCAGCGTGCGGTTGCGGTTCAGGAAACCGCTTACTCCGCCACGCTCCTCCAGTTC
The DNA here is from genome assembly GCA_028865845.1 of Rhizobiaceae bacterium. Taxonomy (GTDB): domain Bacteria; phylum Pseudomonadota; class Alphaproteobacteria; order Rhizobiales; family Rhizobiaceae; genus Rhizobium. The sequence goes on along the minus strand of JAGWJK010000810.1, from coordinate 419 downwards.
CTCACCGGCTTTTTCCAGATCGATTGGGGTCGACATGCTCTACCTGTTTGAATTGGCTTTCGCCGGTCCCGTGTGGTCGGCCGCGCAGTAACACAAATTTCCAAGTTCGGTCTTACTGCCTGCACTTCTTTCGACGGGCTCTTTTTCCAGAGCGCTCCCATCATTCTGAATTTGGGCAATTTTGGCGCAGCACATGTTCTGCCAGCAATGAATCCCGTTATTATTTGAAGGAATTTGTCATTCACCCGATTTTTGAGCTTATCCACACAGAAAAGTGATGAGACAGCTCCCCCGGGTTGCTCTCCTATCCGGGAGATTTGACAGGCTCAAGTCTATCGGGTCACTTTTCTGACCACTGTATCGTCAAGACCGATCACATCGCCCGATGCCGAGCGTAGTTCCAGCCTGCCGACCGGCGT
>JAGWJK010000809.1 GCA_028865845.1 Rhizobiaceae bacterium | reverse complement strand
CTAGGTTGCAACATGAGCTCGCCAGCCCCGATACCGTGTCCAGGCACTCTTCGACATGCTGGCGATTGAAGGCTTTTTGCCGCGCAGGAGCAGCCGATGACGTGCGTCTGGTCGTACCGCCCCCAATTCCTGCATCTGAGCCTGTTTGCTATTGCCTACGTTCTCGGCTGCGGATTTGCGCAATCGCTGGCGATCGTTCCCGGCACGGGGATTTCCATCTGGCCGCCCAGCGGACTTTTCATCACCACTCTCGTCCTTGCGCCCCGGCAAAGCTGGCCATGGTGGGTGCTCGCCGGATGCCTGGCTGAGCTGTTCAGCAACGCTGTCTGGTTCCACAGTCCGTTTGCGGCGGCCGTGCTGATCTATGCCGGCAATGCTGTTGAAGCCGTCGTCGGCGCCTTGCTCGTCGACTGGACCCTGAAACGACCGATCCGCCTGGAGACCCTGCGGGAAGTTCTGATCTTCGTCGTTCTGTGCGCCGGCATTGCACCGATCTTCAGCGCGACGATCGGAAGTGCTGTGCTTCAGTGGTTCGGAATATATTCCCAGACCTTCGTCGGCGCATGGCCTCTATGGTGGATCGGCGACGCAACCGGCGTGCTGATCGTGGCGCCCCTTGCGCTCGTCGTATTCCAGAATTGGCGTCGCGATATGAAGCTGTCCCCCGCGCGATGGCTCGAAGCCTGCGCTCTCGGGTTGATCTTTCTCGGCGTTGCCACACTTTCGCTCAGCGGCTACCTGCCCTTCGCCTATATCATCATGCCGCCGCTGCTGTGGGCTTCCGCGCGTTTCGAATTCAAGGGCGCGGCGATCACCCTTGTCCTTCTGGCGCTGATCACCGCTTTCTTCACGATAACGGGCGCCAGCGAATTCGTCGGCGATCCAGAAACCCAGCGGCACCGGCAGATCATGCTGCAGCTCTTCCTGGTGATCTCGGCATTCTCGGCGCTGATCGTTGCCGCCATTTCCCGGCAACATCAACTCACGCTGGCAACGCTGCACCAAAGCGTCGAAGCGTTGCGCGACCGGGAGCGGGAACTGTCGCAACTCGTCAATATGGTTCCGGCCCAGATCAGGCGACTGACGCCCGAGGGCGAGCCAACCTTCTTCAACAGGCGGCTGCTGGATTTTTTCGGCCTGGCCGACGTGTCGCAATTGGACAATCCGGATCGCAGTCGCCTGGCAACCGCCATGAAGACTTTTGTCCATCCCGAGGACTCAACCCGGCTGCTGAACGCAGTTCGCCACTCGGTGACGACAGGCGAGCCCAATGCCATGAAGTACCGGATGCTGCGCGCGGATGGCGTCTATCGCTGGGTCGACGGTCGATGGGAGCCCTTACGGGACGACGATGGCACGATATTGGAATGGTTTGCGATCTCCATCGATATCGATGACGAGGTGCGGGCGCAGGAGGCCTTGCAGCAGAGCGAGCGCCGCTATCGTGACCTTTTCCACTATATGCCGATCGGCTTGACGCAGGTGGATGCCAGCAAGCTTATCCCGCTTTTCAGGTCGTTGCGGGCCGAAGGCATCACAGACCTTAGCGCCTATATCGACGACCATCCCGAATTCCTGACGCGCGCAGTGGAAGCGCTTGAGGTCGAAGAGGTCAACCAGCACATCGTCGAAATGTTCGGTGCGAAAAATGCCGAGGAAATGTACGGGCCGATCAGCCGCTACTGGCAGCCGGGTCTCGCCACGATCCGGCGCTCCATCGAAGCCCGCTATCGCGGCGAGGAAGTTTTCCAGGAAGAAACCCGCGTGGCGCGCATGGACGGCAGTGTCATGGATGTGGTCTTTGCGACCGCCCGTCCCGGCGCCGTCGCCGACAAAAGCCTTGTCGGCTTCATCGACATTACGGAGCGCAGGAAAGCCGAGGAGGCGCTGAAGGACAGCAAGCAGCAACTGGAGCAAATGATCGATGCCGTGCCCTTCAACATCCTGAGCTTCGATCCCGCCGGGCGGATGACTTATGCCAGCAAACGATATCAGGACCAGGTGGGTAGGCCGGCTGCACAGATCAAGGATTTCGACGCGCTGGCGCGGGACGTCGCGCATCCAGAGGATTTTCCGACGATGTTTCGGAGAGCCAAGGATGGCTTTGCGACTGGGAAGCCCTTCGTCAACCGGTTTCGCCGGCGTGTCAGGAATGGCGGCTATCGCTGGATCGAAGCGCGCGCCCAGCCACTGCGCGGCGCCGATGACGCCATCGTTCAATGGTATATCGCATCGATCGACATCGAAGAGGAGATGCGGGCGCAGGAAGCACTGCGCGAGCGGGAGCGCTTTCTGTGGCAATTGGTGGAAACGCTGCCGGCGATGATCGACTGCGCAGCGCCGAACGGCGAGCCGGTCTATCGCAGCCAGCAATTGCGCGAATTCCTGGGTTACGAGCTTGAGGAACTGGATGGCACCGGAAAATCCCGGCTGAACGGGACCCTCGATGCCGGCGTCCATCCTGACGATGTCGCAGGCGTCAAAGAGCAATATGCGCGCTCACTGGCAAGCGGCGAACCTTATCTCAGAAAGCACCGGTTGCGGCGCTTCGACGGCGAATATGTCTGGGTCGAAACACGCGCAGCGCCGATGCGCAGCGACGACGGCACCATCGTGCAGTGGAATGTCATCTGTCTGGATGTCGACGGCGAGGTGCGGATGCAGGAGGAATTGCGCCTGGCACAGGAAAGGCTTGCGCGCGCCAGCCAAGCGGCAAGTCTTGCCGAGCTCTCGGCTTCGATCGCCCACGAGGTCAACCAGCCTCTCGCCGCGATCGTCGCCAACTCGCATGCCTGCTACCGCTGGCTTTCGGCCGAACCCGTCAACGTCGCGCGCGCCAAGATCACCACCGAGCGCGTGATCCGCGACGCCAATTCGGCGGCCGAAGTCGTCAGTCGCATCCGGGCGCTTTTCAGGCAATCGGTGGAAAACCGAACCGAGACCTTGCTATCGGACATCATCTCAGAGGCACATGGCCTGATGGCTGGCGAGGCGCTGCGTCGCCGTATCCGCATCGACATCGATGTGGACAGAAAACTTGCACCTGTTGCCGTAGACCGTATCCAGGTTCAGCAGGTTCTCATCAATCTTATTCGCAATGGTATGGAGGCAATGAGTTCGGTCGCGGGGGACAGAACCGTCGACGTGCAGGCGCATCGCGTAGGTCACGAG
>JAGWJK010000808.1 GCA_028865845.1 Rhizobiaceae bacterium | reverse complement strand
AGCGGCATCATCAAGCTCGGGCAATGGAGCACGATGCTGCACGGCCTGAGTTCTTCGGAATGCGGCCTTCTGAGCCTGATGCATTGCTACGAAGCCCACGACCGCTCCCGCATCCTCGATCTCTTCGAACAGGCAGCCACCAGTTCCTCGTGCTTCTGTTATTCGACGACCGCGCTTGGGGTCAGCGGCCATCGCCAGCCAATCTTCTGCGTCGGCGAATCGATCGGCACGGAAGGCAAGCACACCGGCAGCATGGTCGGCGTCTTCCTATTCCCACGCTTCAAGCTGGAGCCCGGCAGCCAGCTGGCGACCCGCCAGTAAGCCGATTGGCCCCTGCCCGCCTCTATTCTTTATCGCATGCCGCAATAGAAAAGGCCGACCCTCGCGGATCGGCCCTCGGACACGCTGCAAATCCGAAGTCTAATCGCGCTTGGGAATGTTGAAGCCGCGCTGGCTTGCCGGCCGGGCGCTGGCGCGCGCCAGCCAATCCATGACGGCCGGGAAGTTGTCGAGACCGAGCGCCTCGCGACCGCCATAGCCGACATCGACACCGCGCACCCAGGGGAAGGTCGCGATATCAGCGATGGTGTAGTCGTCGCCCATGATCCACTGACGGCCCTTCAGCCGCTCTTCCAATATGCCCAGCAGGCGCTTGGATTCGTCACGATAGCGTTCGACCGGATAGGGGTTGTTGGCGACCTTATCGGCGGCGAATTTGAAGAAATGGCCGAACTGACCGAACATCGGGCCGATACCGCCCATCTGGAACATGACCCAAGCCAGCGTCTCATAGCGGCCAGACGCGGTGGCGGGCATCAGTTTGCCGGTCTTTTCAGCGAGATAGATCAGAATGGCGCCGGATTCGAACAACCCGATCGGCTTCCCGTCCGGACCGTTGGGATCGATGATCGCCGGAATACGGCCATTCGGATTGAGCGAGACGAATTCCGGCGACTTCTGGTCGTTTGTGGAAAAGGAAACCAGGTGCGGCTCATAGGCAAGGCCGAGTTCTTCGAGCGCAACCGATATCTTGATGCCGTTCGGTGTAGGCAGAGAATAGAGCTGGATGACGTCCGGATTGCTGGCTGGCCAGCGCTTGGTAATCGGAAATGAAGACAGATCGGCCATGGGGGCTTCCTTCTGATGGTCATGATTTGGCAGTCAAATTCGCGTCACCATAGACGATATCGGACGAATGGGAAGTGTGAACGCGCGGCACCATTGTTCAACAATACTGAACTAATTGTGCGCAGTTGTTTATCTTTTCATCCAACCGAAAATAGCGAATATCAGTGCCAGAGATTATCGACCGGCAATCAGCCACTTTGACTGGAGACCACCATGTCCAACAGCACCAACAACGCCATCATTCTCCTCGCACGTATTCTGCTTGCTTTCATGTTCATCTACACCGGCTTCGGCAAGCTCACCGATCCGTCCCAGACCGCCGGCATGATCGCTGGCTCGGGTCTTCCGGCTGCTACCTTGCTCGCCTATGTCGCCGGCGCCTTCGAGTTCATCACCGGCCTTTGCGTCCTGGTCGGCTTCCAGGTCCGCATCGTCGGCTGGCTGCTCGCCCTCTTCTGCGTCTTCACCGGCGTCGTCTTCCACCTGCCGCAGGTCAACGTTCCGGACTTCCCGGCCATGGCGAACGGCTGGATCAATGGCCTGAACTTCGTCAACTTCCTGAAGAACATCACGCTTGCCGGCGCCTACATCATGCTCGCAACCAACGGCGCAGGCGCTTACTCGCTCGACGCCCGCCGTGGCGCCTACGTCGCAGCCTAATTCGGCAGAGATCGTAGAAGACATCCCCCGCCAACAGTTTCGCACCGGCCCAAAAAGCCGGTGCGAAACTTTATCTGAACCACGGAAAGGTCAGATGCGAGTAAAGACATCAGCCTGCAGCTTTCCGCTCCTCAACAGATACTGCAGCGTATAAGACACCGAGAGGGCGTCATCCAAGGCATCATGACCGCGCAGAGCCGGATGCTCGACATGATAATAATCCGCGAGCTTGTTGCTCGGCGTCCGCGCCAGATCTTCAACCGGCATCCCCGCTGCCAGCAGCAGCTTGACCGCGTTGTCAAACCGATAGGCTGGAATGGATGGCTCGACGCCGGCGACATAGCAGCTGATCGCCACCATGTTCAGTTCATCCTTGCCCCAGGACCAGAACCGCGCGCCCTCAGAGAAGCGATCAAGCCCGGCCAGAGCGTCTGACAATTCGACGCCTTCGAACTGCAAATTTTCTTCGGTGATCCCGGTCAGTTCCGTAAAGAATGGGTCGAGCGCGTATCGATTTCCAAATCGATCGATCGGCCGCACATAGGCTTTGTAGGTATCCAGCAGGGCGTAGTCGCCCTCGAGCGATAGCTTGACCGCGCCAATCTGCGCAATGACCGGGTCGGGATCGTGGGCCGCGCACCAGAATCTGCGCTGAGAACCTTCGAGACACAGGAACTCGCAGTCGAATATGATTGCCGTCTTCATGATCAACATTCCCCTTTACTCCATGGGGAAATCTAGCATCCGGCATGGGTGAAACCATCCGCAAAACGCAGGGGTTTTGTCGTCAGCGTCACCGTGTGGCGAGAAGGTCTGCGATTTCAGAGTGCGGCGCGTACCGCGGCGATGATCCGGGCGACGGTCGGATCGTCCTGATGGCCCTCTTTTCGGGCGCGGACAAGGCAAGCCTCGGAACGCAGGATGATACCGTCGGTCAGAACCTTCAGATGATTGGCCTTAAGCGTCGAGCCGGTCGAGGTGATGTCGACGATGATGTCGGCTGAACCGGCGGCGGGAGCACCCTCGGTCGCCCCCAGGCTTTCGACGATGCGATAAAGCTGAATGCCGTGCTGGCTCGAGAAGAACTGTTGCGTCAGCCGCCAGTACTTGGTGGCAATCGCCAGCCTGCGGCCGCGCCGCGCACGAAAATCCGCAGCGACATCGCCAAGATCCGCCATGGTATCGACATCGAGCCAGATGTCGGGGACGGCGACCACGACATCGGCATGGCCAAAGCCGAGGCGGGCGCAAAATTCAACGCGGCGATCGGCATCGGCGAGGCCTTCGCGGATCAGGTCTTCACCGGTGACGCCGAAGTCGACGCTACCGTTGCCGATCTCGCGGGAAATTTCCGAGGCGGACAGAAAAGCGATCTCGATATCGTCCCAGCCTT
>JAGWJK010000807.1 GCA_028865845.1 Rhizobiaceae bacterium | reverse complement strand
AACAAGATCAAGACAGAGGTGCAGATGGCGCGCCTCGTCGGCGCATCGCCTTTGCAGGTGGAATTCTCGCTGATCCGCGTCGGTGGCCACAAGGCCAAGAATACGTCGGAAGAGCACCTGCTTGCCTTCTACCAGACCTGGGAAGAGGTGAAGCACCGCAAGTTCGACGGCTTCATCATCACCGGCGCGCCGATCGAGCTTCTCGACTACGAGGACGTCACCTACTGGGACGAGATGCAGCAGATCTTCGACTGGACGACGACCAACGTTCATTCGACCCTGAACGTCTGCTGGGGCGCGATGGCGGCCGCCTATCACTTCCATAAGGTGCCGAAGCATACGCTCAAGGAAAAGGCCTTCGGCGTCTACCGGCATCTCAACCTGAAACCCTCGTCCGTCTATCTCAACGGCTTTTCCGACGACTTCGCCATTCCGGTCTCCCGTTGGACGGAAGTGCGTCGCGCCGATATCGAAAAGGTGCCCGGCCTGCAGATCCTGATGGAATCGCCGGAAATGGGGATTTGCCTGGTGCATGAACAGGCCTGCAACCGGCTCTACATGTTCAATCACGTGGAGTATGATTCCACCTCGCTGGCGGATGAATATTTCCGGGACGTGAATGCCGGCGTGCCGATCAAGATGCCGCACGACTATTTTCCGCATAACGATCCGGAAATTCCGCCGCAGAACAGGTGGCGCAGCCACGCCCATCTGTTCTTCGGCAACTGGATCAACGAGATCTACCAGACGACCACCTACGATATCGAAGAGATCGGCAAGGAAAGGGTCTAGGCCTTGTTCATTCCCTTCTTCCTGAAGCTGAAGGAAGCGAAGGTTCCGGTAACGCTCCGGGAATTCCTGTCGCTTCTGGAAGGGATGGAAGAGGGGATCGCCGACTACGACGTCGAAGCCTTCTATTTCCTGGCGCGCACGGCGCTGATCAAGGACGAACGCTTCATCGATCGCTTCGACCAGGTTTTCATCGAATATTTCCGCGGCGTCGAGGCGATCGGCGGTGCCAGTTCCGACGCGATGGAGCCGTCGACCATTCCCGAGGAATGGCTCCGCAAGCTGATCGAGAAACATCTGACCGACGAGGAAAAGAAGCTGGTCGAAGCGCTCGGCGGCTTCGAAAAGCTGATGCAGACGCTGCGCGAGCGGCTTGCCGAACAGAAGGGCCGGCACCAGGGCGGATCGAAATGGATCGGCACCGGCGGCACCTCTCCCTTCGGCGCTCACGGCTATAATCCCGAAGGCGTGCGCATCGGCCAGGAGACGTCCAATCACCGCAAGGCCGTCAAGGTCTGGGACCGGCGCGAATTTCAGAACCTCGATGACAGCGTCGAACTCGGCACTCGCAACATCAAGGTCGCCTTGAAGCGGCTGCGACGCTGGGTGCGGGAGGGCGCGGCCGACGAACTCGACCTTTCCGGTACCATTCGCTCGACGGCCGAACATGGCTATCTGGACGTCCAGACCCGGCCGGAGCGGCGCAATGCCGTCAAGCTGCTGATGTTCTTCGATATCGGCGGCTCGATGGACGATCACGTACGCGTGGTCGAGGAGCTATTTTCCGCTGCGCGCGCCGAATTTCGGCACATGGAATATTTCTACTTCCACAATTGCCTCTACGAAGGCGTATGGAAGGACAATCGCCGCCGCCGCGCCGACATCACCGCGACGACGGACCTGATCCGCACCTTCGGTTCCGACTATCGCGTCGTCTTCGTCGGCGATGCCGCGATGAGCCCCTATGAGATCATCCATGCCGGTGGCTCGGTGGAGCATTGGAACAAGGAGGCCGGCGAAGTCTGGCTCAACCGGATGACCGGCCACTTCCGCAAGTGCGTCTGGCTTAATCCCATTCCCGAAACGCAATGGGCGCACACCAGCTCGATCGCGATCATCCGCAGGCTGGTTGCCGATCGCATGTATCCACTCACCCTCGGCGGCCTGGAAAAAGCGACGCGCGAACTGTCGCGCTAGGGCAATTTCCGAAAACTTCAGAGCGATTTGCCGCAAGCGATCGGGCGAAAACAAGGCGCCTATTCGGTAAACGGCGAATTCATCAGATAATCGACCACCGATGTCGGCTTGTAACCGGCAACGAAACGCTCGCCGAAATCCCGGGCGAAATTGTCGTAAGTGGTGGCGGGCTTCGACTCGATGATGCAGCAGAAGCAATCGGTGATCCGCTTCTTCATTTTGAGACGCGGATAGGCCTCCAAAATCGCCGCCATCTCATCCTGCGGGATCGCATCATACTGACGCCCACCGAAATCGAGCCCGATGCCGGCGGTGCAAAGCGAGACTTCCGCCTCCTTGAACAGACCGATCGACGGCGTCGAGTTCAATGCGACGCTGTCCCAGATCAATTGCGCCCGCCGCTCGTCGAAACCACGATCGCGCACGAAACTGCGCGCCACGTCGGCTCCCTCTATCTCGAAGCGCCGCGGGCCGGCCGCTTCCTTCGTTAGCCCGATATCGTGCAGCAGGCAGCCGATGGCAACGACTTCGCCGTCATGCTCGATGGCGCGCAATTGCCCGATCCGCACTGCAAACAACCAGGAGCGGACGCTATGATTAAAGAGGTAGGCGTCGGAATGCGCGCGGGCATATTCCAAGGCCTGCGTCACGCAGGGCGTATCGGCAACCCTGATGCCGGCGATCATCTGCGTTGACGTCATGGCTTGCCTCCTCGGCATAAGGTTCTGCTTCGACTGCTTGCAAGGACCGGCATGCCGGATGCCGCAGCCGCGTTCGGAAGCTAATGTCTCGTCTGTCGCACGGATTGCACATTCCTCGCGCAATTTGGCGCTTCCGGCGACCGTTATCGGCTTGCCGCGACCTTGACCGACGTCCGGCTCAACCTAAACTTTCGCGTTGCGGATCGGCGAAAATGGGGGCAGGGTCTGGCCTCGAATTTTTGATAGGAATGGATGAATTGACATGACGGAAAACGGTTTGGAACGGGAAGTTTTCGGCACGACGGCCGCGGGGGAAACGGTCTATCGCGTCAAGATATCGGGCGGCGGCCTGACGGCCCACATCATGACCTGGGGTGCGGTCATCCAGGACCTGCGGCTTGAGGGCCATGGCCCGGCGCTTCTGCTTGGCTTCGACAATTTCAACGACTATCCCGCCCATTCATCCTATTTCGGCGCCACGCCCGGTCGCTGCGCC
>JAGWJK010000015.1 GCA_028865845.1 Rhizobiaceae bacterium | reverse complement strand
GGGTTCCTGTCGCTGCAGGCCGAGCACATAACCGGCATCGCCGGCGCGGCCTGCAGCCGCCTCGGAACAGGTCACGTCGATCCCGTTTTTGGACAGGACCTCTTCCAGCGCGCACACCGGTGCGCTTAGTCGAAAATAGTCTTCGGACCCCGCACCATTTTGCATCGTTGCTACGCCCCACGCCTCACAACTGCCGGCCCCTCAGGACCCATGCCATTGACGATTATCAATTTTTCCGGCGCTATCCTAGACAGTGCAGTGCGAAAGCAGCAAATTAGACCAAAATTAGGCGTATTTATACTATTGCTAATATAATAATTGCCAGCGCCCCTTACGTGAGGCGCTGGCAATTCGTTGATGTTCGGGAATGGTTCAGGCGATCTTATAGCGATCGGCCGGCTTGGCGCGCGACAGGTTCGGCATCATTGCCTGCCTTGCGCCTTCATAGGCATTCCATTGCGCGATGTCGGGCAGGGCCGGGATCGTTGCGAATTCGCCCTCATCGAAACCGGCAAGTGCGGCATCGACCATGTCCTCGGCCGACATGACGATTTCGGTCGGCAGGTGTTCGACGGGGGTGCCGGCAATGCCCCAGAAATCGGTCGCGGTGGCGCCGGGGAGCACGGCCTGCACCTTGATGTTCTTGTCGGCGAGCTCATGCTTCAGCGACCGGCTGAAGGCGAGCACATAGGCCTTGCTGCCGCCATACACGCCATTGAGGATTTCCGGCGCGACGGCGACGATCGAGGCGATATTGATGATCGCACCGCCGCCGCGGGTAACGAAGCCGGGAACCGCGGCATAGGTCAGGCGGGTCAGCGCCGTGACGTTGAGATCGATCATCTGCACCATCTTGTCGACGTCTGAGTTGAGCAGTGGGCTGGTGCCGCCGACGCCGGCATTGTTGACGAGCAGCGTGATGCTGGCGTCGTCGCGCAAGACTGCTTCGACGCGGGCAAGATCGGCCTTCGCGTTCAGGTCGGCGGCGATCGTCTCGACCGTGCGGCCGGTCTCGGATGTCAGCCGCGACGCCAGTGCCGAGAGGCGGTCGGCGTTGCGGGCGACGAGGATCAGATTGTAGCCGCGCTTGGCGAGACGATGGGCGTAGATGGCGCCGATGCCGGTGGAAGCGCCGGTGACGAGGGCGGTGCCTTTGTGTTCAGTGGTCATTGTCTTCTCTCCTTGTTGGGAGCGTCGGCCGCTGCCGTTCGCTTGAGGAGAGTTATAGCTCGCCTTGATGATGACCCAAATGTCGTATATCCCTCCTTTCGGGACATTTCGGGACATTTCGGGACATTTCGGAGATTTCGGTCATGCAGCGTATCGCCTTTCTTTTATATCCCGGTTTTCAGGTCATGAGCCTTGCCGCCGCTTCGGTGTTCGAATTCGCCAACATCCATTCCGGCGAGACGATCTACGAGACGATTTATGTGTCGGAGACCGGCGGCAAGATTATCAGTTCGCTTGGCATGGCGGTGGACACCCAGGCATTCGACGAGCCTGCTTTCGACACGCTCGTCGTCAGCGGTGCGCCGGCCGAGGTGGCGCCGAGCGAGGGCGAGTGCCGATTCATGCAGCAGGCGCTGACGCAGTCGCGCCGGGTGGCATCGATCTGCACCGGCGCCTATTTCTTGGCGCATGCCGGGCTGCTAGATGGCCGGCGGGCGACGACGCACTGGCTGGTCGCCCGCGATATCCAGGCCCGGTTTCCGAAGATCAAAATGGAAGAAGACTGCATTTTCGTCATAGACGGTTCGGTCTGGAGTTCCGCCGGGATGACGGCGGGCGTCGACCTTGCGCTGGCAATGGTCGAGAAGGATCGTGGTAGTGAGCTTGCAAGGGCCGTTGCCAAGAAGCTGGTGGTCTATCATCGCAGGGCCGGCGGTCAGTCGCAATTCTCGGCGCTTCTCGAAATGGAGCCGAAGTCGGACCGCATCCAGAGCGCTCTCGCCTACGCGAAAAAGAACCTTCACACGCCGCTGTCGGTCGAGCAGCTTGCCGAGGCAGCGCATTTGAGCCCACGGCAGTTCAGCCGCGCGTTCCGTTCCGAAACCGGTCAGTCTCCGGCCAAGGCGGTCGAAAATCTCCGTCTCGAAGCTGCTCGGCTGATGATGGAAGAGGGGCGGCTTTCGGTCGATGTCGTCGCGCGGGAGAGCGGCTTTGCCGACCAGGAGCGCATGCGCCGCGCCTTTGTCCGGGCTTTCGGGCAGCCACCGCAGGCAATCCGGCGGATGGCACAGATGGCGTGAGGGTGTTGACGGGGTGGCGTTTGGCGAAGCCGCTCAGGTATTAGCCGCTGGTGCAAACAACTCCGCTTCTTCGGTAAATCCTTTCAGTGCGCGGCTTCCGATCGAGATCGGCTCGGCGGCCGTCTGCATTTCTGCAAACCTCGCCGACATCAGCAACGATCTGCCGCTTTCGCTGCAGACGGCCTGGATGCGGCTCACCAGATTGACGTCGGGGCCGATTACCGTGAAGTCCAGGCGACGGCCGGAGCCGATATTGCCGTAGCTGACTTCGCCATAATGCAGGGCGATGCCGGCCTGCAGGCGGGCGTCTGGGAAGGACATCTGTTCCAGCCGGGCGAGTATGGCGCTCGATGCGGCAAGAGCGGCATTACTGGAGCGTGCGGCGTCGTGGCCGGGGAAGACGGCAAGAACCGCATCTCCCATGAATTTCAGGACTTCGCCGCCGCCACGGCTGATGGCGGGCACGACGGCGTCGAAATAGGCATTGAGCAGTTCCAGCACCCGCTCGCCGGGCAGGCGGTTGGAAAGCTCGGTGAAGCCCCGCAGGTCACAAAGCATCAGGGCGGCTTCCATGGTCTCGATCTCGCCCTTGCGGATGCGGCCGGCAAGAATGCGCTGCGCCGTCATCGGCCCGATATAGGTATCGAGAAGGCTGAGCTCGACCTGTCGCAGCGTCCGCAGTTCGCAGGCGTTGCGAAGGGACGGCATGATCCGTTCGATCACCTGCCGTTCCGCCGGCGTAAAGCCGCCGGGACGACGGGTACCGAAAGAGGCGGCGCTGACCGGACCATCGGCATTGCAGAGCGGCACGATCATCACCTCCACCAGATTATATCCTGCGAAGCTGTCGAGCTGCTGCCATTGATCACCCTCGTCGTTGCGAGTGGCGATGATGGTCTGTCGCGTGTTCATCGCCCTCCAGAGCGCGGTATTTGGGAAGATCGGCGGGATCGTGCCATGCTCGCGATCGCGGATCTGCACCGGCTCGTCCGGCGACCAGGCAATCGAGCGGCCGACGATTTCCGGATGCAGCGTCATCAGCGACAAAACGAGGCGATCGACAGGAAGGCCGAGATTGCGCAGGCGCTTGCCGAGACCGACGATAAGACCTGCTTCGTCTGACGCATGGGCTTCGTCGCCGGAGAGCCATTCGATCAGTCCAAGGATCGTTGCCGGGCTGATGGAGTCGCGTTCGGTGAGAGGAGTTTCCATTTCAAGAACGTCGGACATGGCGGATGCGGAACGGGGGCGGTGGGCTGATGTCATTGTCGTGTTCCTTGAACGGGTGGGAGAGAGCTGCCGGGCATGATCGCGAAGAACGGAGACGTTCGGCGGATCATGCCCCGGGCAGTCGGTCAGTGAGCGCCGCCGCCATCGACATGGCCGGGCTTCTTCAGCAACAGGCTGGCGATGAGCGCAGCGACCAGCGCGGCACCAAGGAGATAGAAGGTGTCGCTGAAGGCCATGATGTTGGCCTGTTCACGCAGCCGCAGGGCGATGGCGACGACGGCCTTGTGTTGGGCGGTGGCCAAGTCCGAGACGCCGTGGTTCTGGAAGTAGGCTGTCAACTGGGCGATGCGGGTGCGGGTGGCTTCGTCGAACACGGTGACGGAGTCAGTCAGGATGTTCGAGTGAAACTGCTCGCGTTTCTGGGCGAAGGTCTGGAGCATGGCGATGCCGACAGCGCCGCCGAGATTACGCATCATGTTGAATAGAGACGAGGCGGAACCGGCGTTTTCCTTTTCGATGCCCGACGTGGCGATGGCTGACAGCGGGGTGAAGACAAGGGCCTGGCCGATGGCGCGCACGATGTTCGGCCAAAAGAGCTGGTCGCTGGCATAGTCGGCAGTCATGTAGATGTTCATGAAGTTCGATACAGCGAACAGGGCGAAGCCGACGACGATCATGATGCGCAGGTCGATGCGCTTCATCAGGCGCGGAACCAGCGGGATCAAGAGCAGCTGCGGAATGCCGGTCCAGGCGAGCACCATGCCGATCTGCTCCGAATTATAGCCTTGGATGCGGGTCAGGTAGATCGGCAGGATGAAGACCGAACCATAGAGCGCGATGCCGAGCAGGAAGTTGGCGACGATGCCGAAGCCGAAGTTGCGGCGGACGAGCAGACGCAGGTTGAGCAGCGGGTGCGCGGTCTTCAGCTCGATGATCAGGAAGAGTGTCAGCGAGATGGCGGCAATAACCGACAGGCGGACGATGAAAGGCGAGCCGAACCAGTCATCCTTGTTGCCTTCTTCGAGCACGGTCTGCAGCGCGGCAAGGCCGATCGCCATGGTGATGATGCCGGGCCAGTCGCCCTTGGCGAGCAATCCAAGGTTCATCGGCGAGCGATCGAGCGAGACCCAGAGCATGCCGATCATGACCGCACCGGGGACAAGGTTGACGTAGAAAATATACTCCCAGCCCCAGTTTTCTGTGAGATAGCCGCCAATGGTCGGGCCGATGGCCGGTGCAAACGTGGCCGACAGCGCGAAGAGGGCAAGGCCGATCGGCTGCTTGGCCTTCGGCAACAGGGTGATGATGATGGTGAAGGCCATCGGGATCAGCACGCCGCCGGAAAAACCCTGGATGGCGCGCAGGATGATCATCTGCTGGAGATTGGCGGCGAAGGCGCAGGCGACCGAGAAGACGAGAAACAGGATGGCGTTGACGAGCAGATAACTGCGTAGCGAAAAGACGCGGGCGAGCCAGCCGGTCAGCGGGATGACGACGATCTCGGCGATCAGGTAGGAGGTGGATATCCAGCCGCCGTCATCCGTGCCGGCGCCGATGGCGCCCTGGATGTCGGCAAGCGAGGCGTTGACGATCTGGATGTTCAGGACCGCCATGAAGGCACCGAGAGTGGAGCCGATGACGGCGGTCCACATCCGAAGCGGGCTCATGGTGGCCGCGCCGGATGCTGCGGGCGCGGGCTTTGCAAGGGCATTGCTGTTTGCGGCGATCTGAAGGGTGGCCATGACGTTTCTCCTCTGGCTCTCTGAAAGAGACAGTCTCATGCGGAGGTCTGAGTGATAATTGCGGAAAGGAGGGAAGGATCATCCAGCAGGACTGGATAATCCCTCTCGTTACTGCTGGGCCAAAACCGCGGCCTTGGTGTCGATGTCGGGTTCGACCGACATGCCCGAGCGCAACAGACCAGCGAGCTTGGCGTCATCGATGGTGATCTTCACCGGGATGCGCTGTACGATCTTGGTGAAGTTGCCGGTGGCATTGTCCGGCGGCAGCAGCGAAAATTCCAGGCCGCTTGCCGGCGATACGCTATCGACATGTCCCTTGATCGCGGCGTCCGGGAAGCTGTCCACCTTGATGTCGACCGGCTGGCCGGGACGGACGTAGGTGAGCTGCGTTTCCTTGAAATTGGCGACGACGTAGACGGCATTCAGCGGCACGACGGCCATCAGCTGCGTACCCGACGTCACGAACTGGCCGACGCGAAGCGTGCGGGCGCCGACCGTGCCGTCCACGGGGGCGACGATCTCGGTATAGCTGAGGTTCAGCTCGGCCTGGTGGGCGACGGCGGCACTGCGGTCGCGCTGGGCGACGGCCTGGTCATGCTGGGTCTGCAACACGGCGATTTTCTTCTGTTCGGCAACGAGCGCGGCCTGGTCGCGCTGCAGGGCTGCGGCGGCCTGGTCGCGGGCCGATTGGCTCTGTTCGGCGCGCTGAGTGGTGCCGGCGCCGTTGCGGATCAGGTTCTGCGAGCGCTGCGAGTCGGCTTCGGCAAAGGTGAGCGTTGCCTGCGTGGCGACGACGGTCGCCTTGGCCTGATCGATGAGCGATTGCTGCAGGGCGATCTGGGCGTCGAGATTGTTGATGGCGGCCTCGGAAGCCTTCACATCGGCCTGGGCCTGGGCAAGGGCGGACCGATAGTCGCGGTCGTCGACACGGGCGAGCAACTGGCCGGCCTTGACGTGATCGTTGTCGTTGACCAGGACGTCGGCGATATAACCCGAGATCTTCGGGGCGACGGTGGTGTAATCGGCCTTCACATAGGCATCGTCGGTCGATTCGATGAAGCGACCAATCGTCCAGTAATGATGGCCGTAATCGGCGGCGAAGGCGACACCGGCAAGAAGAGCGGCGGCAATGACTGCCCGCTTGACGATCTTGGGGCCGGCCTTGCCCCTGGGAGCCTCGGCGGCCGGCGCCTGCGTTACCGGAGCTTCTGCGACGACCGGGGTTTTGACATCAGCTTCTAGGGCGGTCTGGAACTGTTCCTTGCGCGGCAACTCAACCATTGTCTCTCTCCATGAACTCGACCTCGGTGTGTGGAGGTCCGTGTTTCGATGGGTGGAGAATGCTCCGTGACGAGGCTCGTGATAATGTGCTTATATCGGGAAGGATCATCAACTCAGAGCGGATAATCGAGGAACGATATGGACAGGCTGACAAGCCTTCAGGTGTTCGGCCGCGTGGTGGAATGCGGCGGCTTCTCAGCCGCGGCCCGGCGGCTGAACATGTCGGTTACCATGGTGGGTAACCATATACAATCGTTGGAGGATCGGCTGGGCGTGCGGCTCTTGAACCGTACCACGCGCAAGGTCAGTCTTACCGAAACCGGCAAGCTTTACTACGAACGCTCAAGCCAGATTCTCGCGGACCTGGAGGAGGCGGACAGCGCCGCGGGCGCTACGACCTCGACGCCGCGCGGCACGCTGAAATTCTATACCGGCACCCACATCGTCCGCTTTCTCTCGCCGGTCATCTCCGAATATTTGAGCCTGTATCCGTCGGTATCGGTGGATTTCCAGATCGGCGAGCGCGCCATCGATCTCATAGAGGAGGGATATGATCTCGCCATCCGCACGACGATGCCGCCCGATTCCAGCCTGGTGGCGCGGCGGCTGACGCCCTGGCGGCACGTGCTCGTCTGCTCGCCCGATTATCTGAAGACACAGCCGGCGGTTACCGAGCCTGCCGATCTTACCGGTCACAACTGCCTGCGATACGCCTACTATCCCTACGGCGACGAATGGCGGTTCTTTACCGCGGCAGATGAGCAGGTCAGCGTCAAGGTCAGCGGCAATATCGTCACGACGAGCGCCGAAACGCTGCGCTACATGGCGGTCAACAGTCAGGGCGTTTTCCTGGCGCCGAGCTTCCTCATCAAGGATGATGTCGTGGCCGGTACGCTCGTTCGGATGCTGCCGGACTATAAGCCGGCGGAATTCGTCATGAATGCCATATATCCAAATCGGACATATCTGCCGACGAAGACGCGGATTTTCATCGATCTTCTGGCAGAACGCTTTGCCGAGCATCGCAAGTGGATGAGTTGAGTGCACCTGGTTGCCCGGCGGCCAAGGGCGGCATGGATGCCCCCTTTCAAATAACTGTCATCGAACTTCTATAAATCGCGGCAATCCTGGTGGCCCGTCGGTGTCCGTTACCGTGGGACCGGATTGGAGATGCATGGAATCATGTCGACGCTCCAGCAGGTCGCGTTTCGCGCCGGTTGCTCGGTTGCAACCGCTCATCGGGTGCTGAACCGCAACGGTCCGGTCAGCGATGAAATGGTGCGCCGCGTGCGCCGTGCCGCCGCCGAACTCGGCTACCGTGCCAGCGGCCGCGCCATCACCTTTGCCCGCAAACGGCCGGCCATCGGCGTGCTCATCCCCAGCATTACAAATCCGGTTTTCGCCGCTTCGCTGTCGAGCATCCAGCATCGGGCTCTGCACGCTGGCCATAGCGTTCTGATCGCGCAGTCGAATTACGATCCGGCGCAGGAGGTCGATGCCGTCGCCTCGTTGCTGCATCAGCGGCCGACGGGTTTGATCCTCACCGTCTGCGATGCCGAGCGCAGTCTTGCCCTTTCCTCGGCTTTGCCGCCGACGGTGCTGCTCAACAATCTGCCGACCGCGCGTTTTCCCGCCGCCGTCACGCCCGACAATCTGCGCGCCGGCAAGGAGCTGACCGAGCATCTGCTGCAGCAGGGTCACACCCGCATCCTGTTCATTTCCGGTCATTTCGGCGCGTCCGACCGCGCCTGGCTGCGTTATCAAGGTCATGCGAGGGCAATGGAAGCTGCAGGTCTTGCGCCTTTCGAGGCGCTGCAGATCCCGTTCATCGACAGTTTCGAACAGCTCGATCTCGGCGACGCCATATCGCGGCAGCGGCCGACGGCGGTCATCGCCTCCAATGATCTGCTGGCCTTCGGCCTCATGGGATCGCTGCGGCGGCAGGGACTTTCCATTCCGGGCGATATTTCCGTCGCAGGCTTCGACGGTATTGCCATCGGCCGGCTGATGGACCCGCAACTGACAACGGTGGAAATGCCCGATACCACCGTGGGCGCCGCTGCTGCATCGCTGCTGCTCGACATGGCCGAAAACGCAGCGCCGCCACGTCACCTGACCGTGCCGCATCGGCTGCGCGCCGGTGGAACCGTTCGCAATCTCAATTGAACTTTTGGTCAAGGACCTTCAATATCTCGGCGAAATCGTTTCCGGCCATTCGGGGAGAAACGATCTGAAATGTTGGAGGAAATATATTCAATGAAAGTTGCTCTGGTAACAGGTGCCTCGCGCGGGCTCGGCGCCGTGATGTCCCGCGAGCTTGCAGCGGATGGTTGGGCTGTCGCGGTTAACTACGCAAACGACACGCGCGGGGCAGAGGCGGTCGTGGATTCGATCAAACAGCAGGGCGGGCAGGCCTATGCCGCGAAGTTCAGCGTGATCGACCAGATCCAGCTCGCCGAAGGGCTCGACGCCATCAAGTCAGCTCTCGGCCCGGTAGACCTGATCGTCAACAATGCCACGGGGCCGCAGCCGGAAATGCCGCTGATGGAGCAATCCTGGCGCAGCTACCTCGATCAGCTCGAATTCTTCGTCAAGGCGCCGCTCGAACTCTTGCAGGCGGTGTTGCCGGACTGGCGCGCCCGCAAGTCGGGCCGGGTCATCAATATCGGCTCCGAGGTCACGGAACTCGGCAATCCGCGCTTTGGAAACTACGTTTCCGCGAAGGGTGCGATGCTTGCGATGACGCGTTCCTGGGCGAATGAGCTGGCGCCGGAGGGGATCACGGTCAATCTGGTGGCGCCCGGCTGGATTCCCGTCGAGCGGCATGCCGGCGTGCCACAAAGCGCGATGGACGGCTATGTCGCCCGCACGCCGCTTGGCCATTTCGGCACGCCGGAAGACATCGCCCATCTGGTCGTGTTCCTGGCTTCCAGCAAAGCGGATTTCCTGACTGGCCAGAAGTTCGCAGTCAATGGCGGACGCACGCTGCTCTGAGGAGATCGGAAGCGCGGACCCACGCCGGTAATGCCACCATTGCGGGTCTGCTCGAACCGAATGTTCGAAAACCTCCGTCTTCACCTGAAAAGCGGATTTTGTTAGGATTATCTTATAAAAGCCGCACCTAGGCGCGGGCGTGCCCATGCCGACATATGGGCAGCGCTCAAGCGGGTAGAGGCTGAATACGTTCGGGTTTCGAGAGTAGCGTTCTAAGGGTCATCTGGCGCAAAATTGCCTGAGCCAGCGTGGATTCCGCAAAGGCACAGCTATGGAGCGACGGCTTACCGCGATCTTGGCCGCTGACGTAGTGGGCTACAGCAACCTCATGGGAAATGAGGAGGTCGGCACGCTGGAACGGCTGAAGACCTGCCGCCGCGAGCTGTTCGATCCTGCGGTGGCGGAATTTCGAGGCCGCATCATCAAGCTCATGGGAGATGGCGCGCTGGTGGAGTTTGCCAGCGTCGTCGACGCAGTGCAGTGCGCCGCGGCAATACAACGAAGGATGGCCGAGCACGAGCCGGCGATCCCCGAAGCGCTCCGCATTCGCTTCCGCATCGGCGTGAATCTCGGCGATGTCATCGTCGAGGGTGACGATCTCTATGGCGATGGCGTCAACGTTGCCGCGCGGCTGGAGGGCCTGGCCGAACCCGGCGGCATCTGCATATCGGGAACGGCCTTCGACCACGTCCTTCACAAGGCCGATGTCGGCTTCACAAACCTTGGCGAGAAGCGGCTCAAGAATATTCCCGACCCCGTCCGCGTCTACCGTGTCAACCTTGCCTCCACCAAGATGGAACAGGCTCCGGCGAAATCCCGACGGATCAACCTCCATCGGGTCGTCTTGCCGGCACTTGCCGTCGCTGTGCTGGCGATCGCGCTGTCTGCCTTTGCCTGGCAGTTCGACTGGCATAGCCCAACGGTCCCACAACGGACTTCGGTTGCAATCCTTCCATTTGCCAATCTCAGCGGCGATCCGAAAGGAGACTACGTCTCCGATGGCATCACCGAGGATCTGATCACCGATCTTGCCAAACTTGCCGAACTGGACGTGATCGCACGCGATTCCGTTTTTGCCTACAAGGACAAACCCGTTGTCCTCGCCGACGCAGCACGCGAGCTTGGCGTGCGCTACCTGGTCGAAGGCAGCGTTCAGCGCTCAGGCGACCAGCTTCGCATCAATGCGCAACTTGTCGACATGAAAAGCGGAAAGAGCATCTGGGCGGATCGCCTGGATCGCCGCGCCGCTGACGTCTTCGCCATTCAGGACGACCTGCGGCGCGAGCTGGTCGACGCGCTCGGCATAAAGCCGTCAGCCACCGAGGCGCAGCGATTGGCGCGGGTGCCGACGGCAAATCTCGAGGCTTACGACTATTTTCTGCGCGGCGAGCAGGCAGCGCGCAGCGGCAAGCGCGAGGGACTGCAACAGGCGCTCGCATTTTATGAGAAGGCCGAGGATCTCGATCCGTCTTTCGCCGAAGCCTTTGCCTTCGACGCACGTACGACCGTCGATGTCTGGCGCGCCAATTTCAACGACATAATCCAGAGCGCGCTGGCGCGGAAGAGAGCTTACGAAAAGGCGAGCGCTGCCTTGAAAATTGATCCGGACCTGTCATCGCCTTACGCCATTCTGGGCATCATGCAGGTGGTGGACGGTCGCTACGAGGAAGCGATCACCTCCGCGGAGCGCGCCGTCGCGCTCAGTCCGGGTGACGCCGCAGCGCAGATCGCGCTGGGTTACGTGCAGCTGTTTGCAAGCAATCATGCCGAGGCCGGGGCCGCTGTCGAGACCGCGCTGCGGCTCGACCCGGATCTGGCTGCTGTCGACCGGGAAATCGCAGGCCTCGTTTTCCTCATGAGAGGCGATACCGCCAAGGCCATCGACACCCTCGAACGTACCCGCGACGATGCGCCCTCGGTGAGCGAATTTCGAATATTGCTCGCCGCAGCCTATGCGCGCGCCAACCGCCTGCCGGATGCCCGGACGGCCTTGGCTCAGGGTTTTAAGCTATTGGCCGGATCGGAGTCGTTTAACGAACGATCCCTGGCCGCTTGGCGGATCGGCTATGCCTATTTTCGCAATCCGCAGGATTTGGCGCTTGTGATAGACGCCTTGCGGCAGGCCGGTTTGCCCGAGTGGCCATTTGGGTTCACCGCCGACGAAAAGGACAGGGTCGACGGTAGCGCGCTGGCTTCGCTCGTTCTCGGCCACACATTGCAGGGCTACCTGGAGCCCGGCGGCCAGCCAGCCATGCTGCAGATCGAACAGGATGGGAACGCCGGGTTTCGTTCGATGACGCGGATGTACACCGCGAAATTCTATGTCGATGACGACCTCTTGTGCGAGCAGAGCGAAAATATGTTCGGACGGCCCGATTGCGGCCCTGTCTACAAAGGCGGTGACGAAACAGGCCAGGGCTACACCTTCGTCAACTCCGGCAAGGTATTCCACTTCGTCGCGGTGAACTAGCTATGCGAGCTTCAGTGAAAGTCGTCCTTCGCCAGTTCGGCCTGCTTTTTCGGCCAGTTGGCTTCAGCCTTCGGCGCGACTTCGCTGATATGGGCGGCAAAATCCTGGGTGTGTGCCTTGTCGTAGGTGAAATACAGCTTGCCGTCGATGATGACGAAGGCTTCCGGATCGATGTTGACGGTGACCGAGCCCGACCCGGCGACCTCCGCGGCACAATAACCTCCATATTGCGGCGCATATTTCACCGGATTTTCCTTGAAGAGTTCGCGGTGTTGGTCGTTGGCAAAGTACCAGGGCGTTCCCAGCCATTCGTAGGAATATTCCGGCGATCCCTTGACGGCCCGACCATCCACGAAATAGGCGACCGGGTCATAGCCATCGATCGCGACGCCACCGAAATAACCCGTATTCACCCTTCCATCCGCAAGCGCCGGCGCCGAATAGGCCAGCATAAGCGGCAGGCAAGCCGCTGCCACGACAAGATATTTCGACTTTGCGCGTCTGCGGCTCGAAACCATCCTTACCATGATCCGTCCTCCAATCAGTCGCTTACGCACTTCCGATACCAGTCATTGCTGCCGAGAATATTGACCGGCGGGCAGGGGACGCCGTGCCGCTTGTAAAGGTGAACGATGTCGCTGTTCCCTTTCCAGAGGGCGCGGGTGATCGGAAGGTATCCATGAATTTCGGGGTGTCGGGCATCGGCGCCTCGGGCAATCAGCAGTTCGGCGACGTCGGGGTGATCTTCCTCTCCCGCCACCATCATCGGCGTCACGCCCGCCTTGTTGTCGGCATCGTCGAGCGGGGCGTCCTTGGCGAGCAGCTCTTGCACGATCGGGACACTGCCGACATAGGCGGCGGCGTGCAGCGCGGTGAAGCCGCCGGAATTGCGCGCGGTTATGTTGGCGCCCTTGTTCAGCAGCAATTCGACGATGGAGGGTTGGTTCGCCAAGGCGGCGGCAATCAGCGGTGTTGCTTGATCCGCGGCTCGGGCATCAATGTCAGCGCCGCCGGCAAGCGCCTGTTCGACCGCGTGAATATCGCCAGAAGCAACCGCATCGAACAACGGCTGCCCTGCCTCAGCCGTGTTCGCCATAGCCAGTCCAGCAATCGGTAACGCCATAAGCCATCGCATTCCTATAACTAGCATATTAGAAGATTGCAGGCCAGTTGGATCGTTCGGCAGGCGCGGAGCTCGCATGACGGGCAAGCTGCAATCGGCCCGGCCGATACGGGCGCGCGTTGCAAGGATATTCGCTCTTCGCGTGACGTCGGTGCCGATGTATTCGCGGCAAAAAAGAACCCGCGCCGTTTGACGACGCGGGGCCTGATCGCGGAAAAATATCCGAGCCGGATTAGCTGCGCGGCAGCATGCCTTCGACGTCGGAAGCGGCGTCATCGAGGGCTTCCTTCGGGGAAGCCGAGCCGTCGACGATGCGCGACAGGTTGTCGACGATCGTCTGGGTGACCTTGACGCCGTTTGCGCCCGGGAAGGCGTACCACGGGATCATCAGCGACATCTGGTTGAGGCTTGCCTGGAACAGCGGGTTCTTCTTGTAGAAGTCGCCGAGATACTGGTCGGACTTGGCGGCGAGTTCGTTGTTCGGAACGTAGCCGGTGCCGGGAACGACGACGGATGCGCCATAGGGGCCGGCGGCGAACTTGGCAAACTTCCAGGCGGCGTCTTCCTTGGCCTGGTCATGCGTCAGGATGACGACGGCATTGCCGCCGGTCGGCAGGTGGCCGTTGACCGGATCGATCAGCGGGATCTTGGCGGTACGCAGATCGAACTTGGTGCCGACGTTCTTGATCGTGTTGATGAGCGCGCCGGTGGTCTGGAATTCGAAGCCGACCTTGCCGGCTGCGAAAGCCTGTTCGCCGGCCGACTTGGTGAAGACCGGCATGCCGCCTTCCTTGACCATGCGCTGGATCAGGTCGACAGCCTTCTGGCCTTCCGGACCGTTGAAGGCGACCTTGGTCTCGTCGTCGCTCAGCATCTTGCCGCCGGCGCCGAAGAGCAGGGCGGAGAACATCCAGTCGTCACCCTGCCAACGGAAGTCCATGCCGTCGACGCCGTTGCCGAGCGCCTTGATCTTGCCGGCAAGCGCGATGACTTCGTCCCAGGTCTTCGGCGGGTTGTTCGGGTCGCCGCCGGCGGCCTTCACGAGATCGGCGTTGTAATACATGATCGGGTTCGAGGTCGCGAAAGCGAGACCGACCTGCTTGCCGTTGACCTGGGCGAGCTTCAGGATCGTATCGGAGAAGCCCTGCTGCGCCATGTTGCCGTCCTTCTGGACGAGCGGTCCGAGATCGACGGCGACGTTGCGCTCGTCCATCATGCGCAGGCGGTTGAGGCCGATGAAGGTCACATCGGGCATCTCGTTGGTACCGGCTTCGCGCAGGATGGTCTGGATGCCTTCCTCATAGGTCGCGGACGGAGCGGCGAACTGGATCTTGATGTCGGGGTTCTCTTCCATGAACTTCTTTGAGATCGTGTCCATCACGTCCTTGAAGAAGCCCGGCATCGGATAGTGAACTACCAGTGTCGTCTCGGCATAGGCCGGGACCGTCACGACCATCGAAATGGCCGCGGCGGCGAGAATCTGGGTGATATGCTTCATCGCTCGTTCTCCTGTTCGAGCATGATGCCGAAAACTGTGCGGTTTTCGTGCGAAATCATGCTCTACCTCTTTGATTCTAGAGTGGATTCAGATTTTAGATCGCTCCGATCTAAAATCATCCGCTCCAGGTGAGCCGGTCAGCCCTTGAGACCGGTCATGGTGATGCCCTCGACGAAGCGCTTCTGTGCGAGAAGGAACGCGACGACGAGGGGAAGGGTGATGATCAGGGTGGCGGCCATCAGCGCGCCGTAATCGTCGCCGGCCTCGGCCGCGCGGAAATACATGAGGCCGAGCGGCGGCGTGGCGTAATCCTGCTTGCTGATGACGATCAGCGGCCAGTAGAGATCGTTCCAATGCGCCACGACCGAAAAGATCGCAAAGGCGGTAACCGCCGGCCAGGCGTTCGGCACGATGACGCGGGCGACGATGCCGAGTTCCGACATGCCGTCGAGGCGGGCGGCGTGGATCAGGTCGTCAGGCATGGCGCGG
>JAGWJK010000806.1 GCA_028865845.1 Rhizobiaceae bacterium | reverse complement strand
GCTTGTCGCGTCCCCCGCCAAAACACTTGCCTTGTTGACCGTGTCCGGAAGGTTGTTCGAAGGGTTGACCGGAAAGAAGCCGGCCGGTGCCAGCGAGAAACCGCAGGATATGCAGGGCTGCACCGGGAAATCTTCCGGGCGCACGACATGGTGCAGGCCGAAGCAGTGCCAGAGCACGATGTCGGTGTTGTCCACCGGGCGATCCTGCTTGACGAGTTCGGCCAGGCCGTCGGACCCGTCCGAATTGGCGACGAATTCGCCGGCCGGATAACGCTCGTTTTCATCAAACGGCGTGACCCAGATATGATTGCGGATGAAATTCGACCGAATGCCCGACGCGCCGTCTTCCTGGATCATCGGCGTCACGCAATTGGGTGCGTGCAGCTTGTAGCCGACGGGCTTGCCGACATGGTTGAGCTTGTTGGGGTTCACTACTTTCCAGCTACGATGTGTCGACAGGTCCGCCCTGCGGGCTGCGGCAAGCTCCGTTTTCAGCACGGTATCCTCGGCATGGAAGGCATTGCCATAAGGATTGCTGTCGCTGGTCGGCTCCATGTAGGAGTTGGTCTCGACCACGCTGTTGCCGGAGCCATCCACCGCCATGTCGAGACGGGCGCAGAAGATGTGCTGATGGATCGGCGCACCCAGGCCCGGCTGGATCTCCGTCGAATATTTGTCCGGCTTGCCGGGATGGCAGGCATTGGTGTTGACGATGCCGGTCGCCTTCATCTCGAACTCGATTTCGCCGGCTTGGTCGAGATACCAATATTGCGCATATTCGTAGTTGCCGACCGTGCAGATCGAGGAGATCACCAGCTTGCGGCCACGCTTCAGCACGGTGCGGCCGGTACGGAAGTCCCAATGCTTCCAGAGGATGCCGGTATCCTCTTCATGGATGCAGACCGCCTTTTCGATCGTCACCACCTCACCCTTGAGGCCGTTCACATGCGCATCGAGATAATGGATGGTGCCGAGGCAATCGCAGCCGAGCTTCAGGGAATTGGTGAGCTTGCCGAAGCCGTATTCGCCGACATCGAAAATGTTCTGGCGCGCATGGCCGTAAAGCGGCGAGCCGTAGGGCACGACAAGCTCGGCAATCGCAGCGCGGCGTACGACCGAGCGCCCGTCATAACGGATATCGTGCAGCACCAGCCCTTCGCGCGGGGTGAAGCCGATCGCGAGCGTCCACTTGTCCCAGGAGATCGCGTGACCGTCGATGGTGAAGCTGACACCATCGGGCTGGACGACATTGAGCGTCTTCAGCGGCGCCGGCGGCGCGGGCAGAAATTCCGGATCGTAATCGTGGCGCGTCATCGGGATCGGCGGGTGATCCGGATAGTCGTCGACGCGCAGAACCTCGCCGGTCTTGACGTCGATGACGGCATTCAGGCCCTCGATCGGATGGGCATAATAGTTTCCGAACTCGTGCACGCGCAGCCAGGAGAAGGTATGCGAGATCAGCCGCCCGTCTTCGTCCTGATGGCCGAAATTACCCCCGGACCAGGAATCGACGATCACGCCAGTCATGTCGTCGATGCCGCGTTTGCGGCAGGCCTCGATGAAGCGTGGATCATTCTTGACGTTGACCTCGACGCTCAACATCTGCTCGACCATGAAACCGGCGCGCGCCGTCGGGAAATGCTTGCGCCCGACAACTGATTTAGCCGCCAGCGACACGATCAGCTGCCAGACGCCGGGTTTATCGAGATGATTGACATTGACGCGCGCCTCGCGCGGCAACGGCTTGCCTTCGAGATAAGCGCGATACTCGGTCGGCGTCGGCTCGCGAAGGTCGATATTCTCGAAAAGCACCTCGGCTCCGAGGTCCGCATCCGCCCTGACCACATCGACAACGGTGCGGATCTCGTCCGGCGTCAGCGGCGAAAGCGCCCGGAGATGGCTCGGTGGCGGCGCCGCGGCGGCACCTGCCTGCATCGACGCGGTTTGAACGGTGTGATTCATGGTTCTGTTCCCTATTCTGATCCGATGGGCGATCGCTGGAGCGATCACCCACTGATCTCTTGGCTCTGATCGGCCAACCGCTATGCGCGGTCGGCCCTGGGTGAAGGCTTACTGACGCAGATCGGTCCAGATCCGGTCATAGGCGCGCGTCGCCTTTTCCGGGCAGGACGGCGCAAAGACGATCTTCAGGTCGGCCGGCGGATTGAATTCCGGCGAATTGCCGACTTCCGGCGGCAGGTACTTGTTAGATCCGGTGACGGCGCTCTGATAGCCGGTCGATTTCTGCTGGAGGGCGATGTTCTCGGGGTCCATCAGGAAGTTCAGGAACTTCTTGGCGTTGTCGAGATCGGGAGCTCCCTTCGGCACGGCGACATTGTCCATCCAGCCGATGGCGCCCTCCTTCGGGAAGACGTATTTGATCGTGGGTTTCTGCTGGCGCGAGGCCAGTGCCTTGCCGGACCATTGCTCATGCATGATCGTCTCGCCCGAAACCTGGCGCTCTGTCGTGCCGTCGGAATTATAGACCTTCACGAAGGGCTTCTGCGCCTCCAAAAGCGCATCGAGCGCCTTAAGGTCGGCCGGATTGGTGTTGCACTGATCCTTGCCCATGTAGAGCAGCGCCAGCGACATGACTTCGCTCGGCGAGCCGAACATGCCGATCTTGCCCTTCAGGTCGTCCGACGGTTCGAACAGCGCCTTCAGGCTGTCGGTCGGCCCCTTATAGACGGCGGTGTCGACCGAATAGGAGGTCGTTCCCCAGACCCACGGCACGCTGTATTTGCCGTCCGGGTCCCAGGGACGCTTCTGCCACTTCGGATCGAGATTCTTGAAATTCGGCATGGACGCCACGTCGACATCCTGCAGCAGTCCCTGGTCGACGAAGATCGGCACGAAATCGTTGCTGATGATCATGACGTCGTAGCCCGAGGCGCCGGAGCTGATCTTTGCCAGCGCCGTCTCGTTGGAATCATAGGTGTCGATCGTCACCTTGATGCCGGTCTCGGCCTCGAATTTCTTGATCATCTCGTCGGACGTGTAGTCCGTCCAATTGTAGATATGCAGGACGCCGGCATCGGCGAATGCGGTATGCGGCGCAGCGCAGGCGACGACGGCCAGCAGGCTGGCACTCAGGAGCATTTTCTTCATTTTGGTCATGGTTCCCTCTCTTTGTTTTTTGCTTCGAGATTGTCAGGCAGTCCGGTCTTTCCTCCCGAGCAGCAGC
>JAGWJK010000805.1 GCA_028865845.1 Rhizobiaceae bacterium | reverse complement strand
GGCTGGTGCTGACGCTGACGACCATCGGCATCCTGATCTTCGGCCTGTTCTATTCGACGCTGCTGACCGCAGGTCTTGCCGGCGCCTATGCCTGCATGATCATCGGCCTGGCATTGATGGGCTTCACCTACGGCCCGATCGGCGCAGCCCTCGCTGCTCCGTTCCCGACGGCAGTGCGCTACACGGGCGCCTCGATGACCTTCAACCTCGGCGGCATCGTCGGCGCTTCGCTCGCGCCGTTCATCGCCACCTGGCTCGCAACCACCTACAGCCTCAGCTACGTCGGATACTATCTGGCGATCGCAGCCGTGCTGTCCCTGGTGGGCATCCTGCTCTCGGGCAACGACGAAGTCTGAAGATCCTTCGACAACCAATTGAAAAGGCCGGGCAAAACCCGGCCTTTTTTGTATCCCGAAATTCACGAAAATCGCGGAAACGGCTATTCCGTCGTCACGCCCTGGAACGGACGGACTTCGCGGCCCGGCATGAACAAGCCGAGGCGCTTGATTTCCCATTCGAGCTTCACGCCGGAATTTTCGAATACCTCCCGGCGGACCTGCTCGCCCAGATATTCTAGATCGTAGCCGGTCGCCTGTCCCATGTTGATCATGAAATTGCAGTGCAGCGACGACATCTGCGCACCGCCAATGACGAGGCCGCGGCATCCCGCTTCGTCGATCAGCTTCCAGGCAGACAGGCCTTCGGGATTCTTGAATGTCGAACCGCCGGTCTTTTCGCGGATGGGCTGCACCGTCTCGCGGTGGCTGCGCACGGCATCCATATCGAAGCGGATCTTGGCGCGGTCTTCCGGATAACCCTCGAAAAGCACCTCGGTGAAGATGAGATCATCCGCCGCCTGCGAATGGCGGTAGGAGTAGCCCATCTCGGCATTGGTCAGTACGTGCTTTTCGCCCTTGCGGTCGACCGCATGCACTTCGATCACACGATCGCGCGTCTCGGCACCATTGGCACCGGCGTTCATGCGCGCCGCGCCACCGATGCTGCCGGGAATCCCGTAAAAGAAGTGAAAGCCGCCAATACCATTGTCCATCGCCATTGCGGCGAGATGCTTGTCCGGGCAGATGGCGCCGGCCAGAATGCGGTTTGGGCCGACAAGCTCGAGCGACCCGAACCCCTTGGCCGAAAGCCGCAGGACGACACCGGGGATGCCGCCATCCCGCACCAGGATGTTGGAGCCGACGCCGACGACCGTCAACGGCACCTCGGCGGGCAGGATTTTCAGGAAGGCGACGAGGTCATCGACATCGTGGGGCTGAAACATCAGCTCCGCCAGGCCACCGGCGCGGAACCATGTGACACGATCCATGGGTGCATCCGGTGTCAGCCGGCCCCGTATATCCTTGATGCCGTCGCCCAGCGACGCCAGAAGCTTTTCCCCGTTTACCTGTTTCATGCGGACTTACCCGAAAGGCCTTCCAATTCCTTTGGCAATGATGCTGCCCAATATGTGATGCTACCTGCGCCTAAGAGAACCACAAAATCACCCGGTCGCGCAATCTCCGCAACCATAGGAGCAAGATCTTCCTGAGACGGCAAGTAACGCGCGTCGCGATGACCGCCTGCCTTGATGCGTGACACCAGGCTCTGTGAATCGGCACCCGCGATCACATCCTCTCCCGCGGCATAGACCGGCGCCAGAAAAATACTGTCCGCATCATTGAAGCACGCAGCAAATTCTTCGAACAGGCTCGACAGGCGGGTATAGCGATGTGGCTGGTGAACAGCGATAACGCGGCCCGAGCAGGATTCGCGCGCCGCCTTCAGCACGGCCTTGATCTCAACCGGATGGTGCCCGTAATCGTCGAAAATCTTCACGCCATTCCACTCGCCGGTCAGCGTGAAGCGCCGCTTTACGCCGCCGAAGGAGGCGAGGCCCTTGGCAATGTCCTCGTTCGAGATGCCAAGGCGATTGGCGACGGCGACGGCGGCCGTGGCGTTGGAGATATTGTGTCTGCCGGGCATCGGCATCACGAGATCCTTGATCTCGATGACCTGCCCCGTGCGCCGCCTGCGGATCTCGACGTCGAACAGCGAGCGCGTGCCCTCGATACGAACGTTGAGGAAGCGCACGTCGGCCTGCGGGTTCTCGCCATAGGTGATGACCTTGCGGTCCTCGATGCGGCTGACCAGCGCCTGCACTTCCGGATGATCGAGGCAAAGTACGCCGAAGCCGTAGAACGGCACATTCTCGACGAACTGCCGGAATGCCGCACGCACCGCGTCGAAATTGCCGTAGTGATCGAGATGTTCCGGGTCGATATTGGTGACGACGGCTACGTCTGCCGGCAGCTTGAGAAAGGTGCCGTCGGATTCGTCGGCCTCGACCACCATCCACTCGCCCTCGCCCATGCGCGCATTGGTGCCGTAGGCATTGATGATACCGCCGTTGATGACGGTCGGGTCGAGCCCGCCGGCCTCAAGCAGGGTCGCGACCAGCGAGGTGGTCGTCGTCTTGCCGTGCGTGCCGCCGATGGCGATGGCATTCCGGAACCGCATCAGCTCCGCCAGCATCTCGGCGCGGCGCACGACCGGCAGAAGCTTCTCGCGTGCGGCGATCAGCTCGGGATTGCTCTTCTTGATCGCAGTGGACACGACGACGACTTCGGCGTCGCCGAGGTTCTCGGCCTTGTGGCCGATATGAACCTCGATGCCTTTGTCTCGCAGTCGCTGGACGTTGGCGCTTTCAGACTGATCCGAACCTTGAACGCGATGACCGAGATTATGCAGCACCTCGGCGATACCACTCATCCCGATACCGCCAATACCGATAAAATGCACAAGGCCGATAGCCTTCGGCAGCTTCATACGCCTGCCCCCTTGAATTCCTGAATTGAACGTTTGCCGGCAATAGCCTCAACCATGTCCGCCAGCAAGTTTGCAGCATTGGGCTTGCCCGCCTGCTTGGCAGCGGCCGCCATTTTCACGAGCTTTTCCGGCATCGTCATCGCACCGCGGAGGATGGTGGAAAGCTTCTCCGCCGTCAGCTCCGATTGCGGGATCACCTTCACGCCGCCCGTGGCAGCGAGCGTCGCGGCATTTGCAGCCTGATCGTGATCCAGCGCATAGGGATAGGGCACGAGGATCGCCGGGCGGCCGATCACCGAAATCTCCGAAACTGTCGAGGCGCCCGAGCGGCAAAGAAGCAGATGTGCGGCACCAATGCGT
>JAGWJK010000804.1 GCA_028865845.1 Rhizobiaceae bacterium | reverse complement strand
GACCATCAAGGAAAAGACCGGCATCCCCGGTTACGGCCTCTCGGCCAAGACCTTCGACAACACCATGCACCAGTTCCTGCACTGGGTTTACAGCAACAACGGCAAGGTGATCGACGGCGACAAGATCGTACTCGACAGCCCCGAAGTGCTGGCCGCCCTGCAGGCCTACAAGGATATCACGCCTTACTCGGTCGAGGGACCGACGGCTTACGAGCAGAACGAAATGCGCGCCATCTTCCTCGACGGCAAGATCGGTATGCTCCAGGCCGGCTCCGGCGCTGCGTATCGCTTGAAGGACACCAAGATCAACTGGGGTGTCGCGCCGCTGCCGCTCGGCCCCTCGGCCAAGGGCCCGGGTACGCTGCTCATCACCGACAGCCTTGCCGTCTTCAAGGGCACCGGCGTCGAGGACAAGGCGATCGAATTCGCCAAGTTCATCACGTCTCCTGGTCCCCAGGGCGAATACGAACTGCAGGGCGGCGCCGGCCTTACGCCTCTGCGTCCGTCGCCGATGGTCGACGAATTCGAGAAGAAGGACCCCTTCTGGAAGCCGTTCATCGACGGCATCAGCTATGGTGGTCCCGAGCCTCTGTTCAAGGACTACAAGGGCTTCCAGAACGTCATGATCGAAATGGTTCAGTCGGTCGTAACGGGCAAGGCCGAGCCTGCTGATGCCTTGAAGAAGGCGGCTGCCGATCTCGAGCAGTATAAATAAGCCTGCAAGTCACCGGGCCGCGCGCAACGCGCGCGGCCTTTCGAGCCCTGCCCGCCAAATGGCGGCGCCGCGCGGAGACAGAGTTTGGGAAAGCTGCACCTTAATCAGGTCAAGAAATTCTACGGCCATTTCGAGGTCATCAAGGGTGTCGAACTCGATGTGACGGATGGCGAATTTATCGTTTTCGTCGGCCCGTCGGGCTGCGGCAAGTCTACCCTGCTGCGCATGATCGCCGGCCTTGACGCGGTCACCAGCGGCGATATCGCCATCGATGGCGTACGCGTCAACGAATTGCCGCCGGTCAAGCGCGGCATCGCCATGGTGTTCCAGTCCTACGCGCTCTATCCGCACATGACGGTGTTCGAGAACATTGCCTTTCCGCTGCGCGTCGAAAAAATGCCGGAAAACAAGCTCAAGGAGCGAGTGGAGCATGCCGCCCGCATCCTGCATCTCGACCAGCGCCTGCAGCAGAAGCCGGGTATGCTCTCCGGCGGCCAGCGCCAGCGAGTCGCCATCGGCCGGGCGATCGTCCGCGAGCCGAAGATATTCCTGTTCGACGAGCCGTTGTCCAACCTCGACGCGGCACTGCGCGCGGATATGCGTATCGAACTCGCCAAGCTGCACCATCAACTGCAGGCGACGATGATCTATGTGACCCACGACCAGGTGGAGGCCATGACCATGGCCGACCGCATCGTCGTCCTCAATGCCGGCGAGATCGCGCAGACCGGCGAGCCGCTGGAGCTTTATCATAAGCCGGCAAACAAGTTCGTCGCCGGTTTCATCGGCAATCCGAAAATGAATTTCCTGACCGTTACCTGCAAGAGCGTCAGCGATGCCGGTGTCGAGGTCGATTACAAGGGCCAGACGGTGCTGCTTCCGGTAACGCCGCGCGACGGCGTAGTCGGCAAAGAACTGACGCTCGGCATCCGACCGGAACACATCCAGCTCGGCTCCGGCGACATATCGCTGACCGTCATGCCGACCGTGATCGAGCGCCTCGGCGCCCAGACGGTCGCTTATGCCGCACTCGAAGGCGGCGGCGAAAACTATTGCGCGACGCTGCCCGGCAGCATCGCCATCCGCACGGAGACCCCGCTGACGACAGGCATCCGCGCCGCCGATTGCCACCTCTTCGACGAAGACGGCCGGGCTTTCGAAAGGCGCGTGGAGCTCACGGATATCGACATGGAGTTGTTGAATCCGGCTTCTGCTTGATAGATGGGGAGGCTACGGTGGCCAACCTCGTGGTTCGAGGCCCTGCCGTCTTCGCGATGCTGCGACTGCACGGCACCTCACCATGAGGTGGAGCGACTTTGACGCGGAGGCTGAAAAACAGCCCTCTCGTTGCAGCAGTCCTACCACAAGCATAAAAATCAGCCCTCACCCTGAGGCGGGAGCGAAGCGACCCTCGAAGGGCGAGGGCGGGTGGTCGGCAGATAGGATAAACCTACCAGACCAGTCCGCGTGCCGCGACGTCCTCCACGCGGGTGACGATGCCGTCGCGATGAAAGACCATGCGGTCGAAGAGATTGGACACGACGCAGGTGTGGTTGGGAATAATGCGGAGCTTCTCGCCGATTTCAGGGCGCGGGCCGGTGCATTTGCTGAGATCGATCACCCCGTGCTCTTCCGACAGGCTCGCGATCACCGCGTCCGGATAGCCGACCACGACGCCGTAATCCGAAAAGCCGAGGAGATCGGAGGTGAGCGCCTTCGAACCCGCATCGATCACGGCACGGTCCGGCGTCGGGCGCGAGACGACGGTGGCGAGGATATGCATGGCGCAATCGTCCTCGCTGCAATGGCCTGACCGTACCATCGAACGGTCGTTGTAGATGTAGGTGCCGGCGCGGTGCTCGGTTGCTGCCGTCACCAGATGCGCGTCGAACAGGCTTGGCGTACCGCCGCTGGTGACGATGGCGCAGTCGATGCCGTCTGCTTGGAGCAGCGCAATGGTCCCGGAGAGAAAGGTCTGCACGGCAACGGCGCTCTTCGGCTTCGGATAGGTCATCAGGCCGCCGAAGCTCAGGCCCGGTTTGCCGGCGATGTGTCGTGCCAATGCCGCAGCTTCCGCCGGTGTCTGCACGCCGCAACGGCCGCCGCCGGTATCGCATTCGACTAGCACGGCCAATGGCTTGCGGCCCGCGAAATGCGCTGAAAGACCGTCGACCGTCGTCGCGCTGTCGGCCACCACCTTCAATGCGCCGATGCGGTCGTTGAGCGAGGAAAGGCGCTCGAGCTTTTCCGTGCCGAGAATATTGAACGTGATGAGAATGTCCTCGAAGCCGGCATCGGCGAAGATTTCCGCTTCGGTGACTTTCTGGCAGTTGATCCCCTTGGCGCCCGCCGCCACCTGTGCGGCTGCAACCGCGGGGATCTTGTGTGTCTTGATATGCGGACGGAAATTCAGGCCATGCGCGTTCATGTAGGACTGCACGCGGGTAATATTTGCCGCCATCCGATCCTCGTCGATG
>JAGWJK010000803.1 GCA_028865845.1 Rhizobiaceae bacterium | reverse complement strand
CGTCGAGGCGCCGGCGCTCAGCGAGCAGGATCACGATCGCCTTTGGGAGAGCAACGAAAGCACCAGCCTGCTCGCCACGATCCACGATGCGCTCGGCGACATCACCGTGACGCGCGACATTCACCGCCGCATCATCCATGCCAACGCCACCTTCCGAACCGTTACCGGCAAGCTGCATCCAGAGGGTCTGACTCTGGAGGAGGCGGGCCTTGTCTTTCGCACTGTCACGGCCTCCCAGCGCCAGGACGCCGAGATCGCGGCGCCGGACGGCCCGCGCATCTTTGCCTGGCACGACGTCCTGCTGCGTGATCCCGCCTCTGGGCAATTGATGATCCAGAGCATTGCCCGCGATGTGACCGAGGAGCGCCACGCCGCGCGCCTTCGCGAGGAGGCTAGGCTGAAGGCGGAGTATAACAGCGCCGCCAAGTCGCGGCTGCTTGCCACCGTCAGCCACGAGATCCGCACGCCGCTATCAGGCATTCTTGGCATGAACCATCTGCTGGCACAGACGCCGTTGACGCTGGAACAGGCAAACTACCTGACCGGCATCCGGCAATCCGGCAACGCGCTCGTGCAACTCGTGGAAGACCTTCTCGATTTCTCCACCATCGAGGTCGGCCGCTTTCAGCTGCGGCCGCGCTCCGAGGCCCTGCGTCCGTTGCTTGAAGGCGTCGTCGAGATGCTGGCGCACCGCGCCCACGAAAAAGGCATCGAGATCGCCGCCACGGTCGCGGCCGACGTTCCCGAGACGATGGAATTCGATCCGGCACGTCTGCGTCAGGTCCTGTTCAACGTCATCGGCAACGCCGTCAAATTCACCCAGGCCGGTGGCGTGCTCATTCGCGCAGGTCTTGAAGGCAAGGATCTGGTGATCTCGGTACGAGACACGGGTCCGGGCATGACCGACGAGGAACAGGCGCGTATTTTCGGCGAGTTCGAACAGGCCGGCAACGTGCTCGACAGAAGCGCTGGAACTGGATTGGGCCTCGCGATTTCAGCTCGCATCCTGCGCGCTTTCGGCGGTGTCCTGAATGTTGCAAGCGTGCGGGGCGAGGGGAGCGAATTTACCATCCGTTTTCCCGTCGCCATTGACGAGGAACGGTATGAGGGCGGTAGCCGTCGCGGCCTGCTTGGCCAATCTCGCGTCCTGTTCCTGGCCCCGGAGGGTGCCGCGAGCACCGCGATTGCCGCGACCATCCGCACGCTCGGCGGCGAGTGCGTTCTGATCGGGCCGGAAGAGGCAATGGTCCTGATGGGGGCGCTATCCGAAGGCAGGGCCGAGATGCCGACGGATATCATCATTGATCACCGCATGGCGTCGTGGTTCCTCCGCGAAGGCGCACCGCTTGCGGTCGCCTGCCGGCGCAAGATCTTTCTCGTCAATCCGGAAGAGCGCAACACGCATCCGCTCGATCTGTTCGACGCCTGGCTCATCCGGCCGCTGCGCGAGCAATCGCTGATCGACGTGTTGAACGGCCGCATGCGCGGCATGGAAAAGCGCGACGCTCTGCACGAAAGTCATCAGGTTTTAAGCCTCGCCACACCGGAGGCGACCGACACCGCGCTTAATATCGTTCTTGGCGAAGATGACCCCGTTAATGCCATGCTGGTGCGCGCCATGCTCGCAAAGGCAGGACATAGGGTTCGTCTCGTCGAGGATTTCGAAGGCCTGCTCGCCCGCGCAGAAGGAGGCGAAAACAGGCCTGACGTGCTGGTGACCGACCTCTCCATGCCCGGCGGCGACGGTGCGGTCGTCATCGGTCGGCTGAGGGCGCGGGAGCGGCGGGATGGGCTGAAACCTCTGCCGATCATCGTGCTCACGGCCGACAGCCGCGATGCGATTCGCCGTCAGGTGCTGCTTGCCGGCGCAGACTGCGTCATCACCAAGCCTGTCGATCCGGAGCGGTTGATAGCCGAGGTCCGCAACCTGTCGAGGCAGGCTTTCGAACGCAACTGAACTGTCATATTTCTCCTTCATTCGAAGTTTCAAACAGGCACGGTTCTTGCTTTTCGCGTTGCACCATGTCACTTTCCTGTCGCAAGAATTTGCTTAATGGCGCTATCTCAACCCGAATAGGGGGAATCGCCATGTCCATCGAAATTTTGAATCGCGAAGCTCAGGGCGAAATGGTTCAGTCTTCAAAGGCGACGGTTGCGCCGGTTGCCAGCGATGTGCTCGGACGCATCGGAAATCTAGAAACCCGCCTCGCTCGCACGGCGCGGGAGATCGATGCTGCACAGGCGGTCCGCTATCGCGTCTTTGTCGAAGAGATGAATGCGCAACTGCCGGCCGACGCGATGCGCCGCCAGCGCGACGTCGACAGCTGGGATGCAATCTGCGACCACCTCCTGGTGCTCGATCGCTCGCTGGAGGGCGATCCGGAAGATCAGATCGTCGGCACTTACCGCCTGCTGCGCCAGGAAGTCGCCATGGCGAACGGTGGCTTTTATTCCGCATCGGAATTCGACGTAGACGCTCTGCTTGCCCGTCATCCCGAAAAGCGTTTCATGGAACTCGGCCGCTCCTGCGTGCTGCCGGCCTATCGCAACAAGCGCACCGTCGAGCTGCTGTGGCAGGGCAATTGGGCCTATGCGCTGAAGCATGGCATGGGCGCGATGTTCGGTTGCGCGTCCTTCCCCGGCATTCGTCCGGAGCAGCATGCCCTGGCGTTGTCTTTCCTCTATCACAACGTCTCTGCCAAGGATGAGTGGGCCGTCGGCGCGTTACCGTCTCTTGCCCGCACCATGGACCTGATGCCGGTCGAGGCCGTCAATGCCAAGAAGGCCCTGATGGCGTTGCCGCCACTGATCAAGGGCTACCTGCGCCTCGGCGCGATGGTCGGCTCGAGCGCCGTCGTCGATCACGCCTTCAACACGACCGATGTCCTCATCGTTCTGCCGATCGCCAGCATTTCCGACCGCTACGTCAACTATTACGGCGCCGACGCCGGCCGGTTCGCGAGCTGAGCCGACCGGCCCGGTCAGGGCTGTTGTACTTCAGGGTATCGCAAAAACATCGATCTGGTCCGCGATGCCGCGGAGCGCGACGTGATGCGACACCGGCGTCACCCCGCGCGCCGTTAGGCAGGCGGCGGCGTTGGGGTTGTTGAGGACGGAGCTGGTCGCAAATATCTCCCGCGACGTTGCGAGATGTTGCACGCGAGAGGCTATGTTGACGGTCTGTCCGAAATAG
>JAGWJK010000802.1 GCA_028865845.1 Rhizobiaceae bacterium | reverse complement strand
AAGGGCGAGTCCCCATCAAACCATAGGCGGCGTCAGGTGACGGCGAGAGCCGAGGTAAGGGAAAGAGATCTTGAAACTCTATTATTCGACCACCTCGCCCTTTGCGCGGAAAGTGCTGGCCGTTTCGATCGTGACCGGCCTTTACGATCGCATCGATCGTATCGAGGCTTCTCCGCACCCAATCGATCGAGATGCCTCTGTTCTTGTCCATAACCCTCTCGCCAAGGTGCCGACGCTCGTCACTCCGGAAGGCCTGGCTTTGTTCGATAGCCGTGTCATCGCCGAATATCTGGACGCCAATGCAGTCGCGGCGTCCGTGTTTCCAAAGGACCGCGGATTGCGATGGAAAGCCCTGGCGCTTCAATCGCTGGCCGATGGAATTTTGGATGCTGCCCTGCTGATCCGCTATGAGCGCACCGCTCGTCCTGAGGATCTGCGGTGGTCGCTTTGGCAGGAACGGCAGTTCGACAAGATCGTCTCGGCTCTTGATGCGCTCGAAGGCGATCAACGCGCACCTGATCAAGCCGTCGACATCGGCACGATAACGCTGGGCTCGGCCCTTGGATATCTCGACCTTCGCTTCCCCGACTTCCCGTGGCGAGCTGGTCGGCCGAACCTCGAGTCTTGGTTCGAAACCTTCGCACTTAACGACTTTCTGGTTCGAACGGCGGCTCCACTGCCGAAGGCCGCCTGAAGGTAAGTGAGGCGGACTTCGACTGGATCGGTCGTCTGCCCAACCACGAAACACTTGGCGGTTCGGCTGATCGTTCCGCTGCTTTTCTGAATGGAGAAACTCGAAATGGCGTCGAAACGGCAGATCAAGTTGGGTCTTGTACCGACTGGGGCTGGTGGTCCTGGAAACCATAATCGCTGGCTTGATAAAGACATCCCACTCGATTCAAGCGTCAACATCGATTGGTATATCGATGTGGCACGGCAGGCCGAGGACGCCAAGTTCGATCTGATATTCATCGTCGACAGCCAGTTCATCACCGAACATTCTCCGCCCCATTACCTGAATCGGCTCGAGCCGCTGACGCTGCTCTCCGGCGTGGCCACGAGGACGACACATATCGGCCTCGTTGGGACGCTGACGACGTCGTATAACGAACCGTTCAACGTAGCTCGCCGCTTCGCGTCGCTCGATCTGATCAGCCACGGCCGAGCCGGATGGAACGTGGTCACTAGCGGTGACGCGGGAACTGCCGGCAACTACGGGCGTGACGAGCACTACGACTACGACACGCGCTACGGGCGCGCCCTCGAACATGTCCAGGTGTCACAGGGACTTTGGAAGTCCTACCGTGACGGCGCTTTCGTTCGCAATCGTGAAACCTCCGAATTCCTCGATAAGTCGAAGCTGCATGCTCTCAACCATGTCGGCGATCATTTCCGCGTGGTCGGACCATTGAATATCGAACGCTCACCGCAGGGCGAGCCAGTGATCTTTCAGGCCGGCAATTCCGAGCAAGGTCGCGACCTTGGCGCCAGGATCGGCGAGGGGATTTTCTCCCATGCGGCGAGCCTGGAGGACGGGCAGGCTTTTTACAACGACATCAAGGGGCGAGCGAAAGCTTATGGTCGCTCAGCGGAAGACATCGTCATCCTTCCGAGTACCGATATCGTGGTTGGCGATACCGATGCTGACGGCCGCGAACTCGAGCGCGCTTATCATTTTGCGGACCATAGTTTCGACCAGGCACTTGCCGAATTTGGCCGCTCGTTCGGCTGGCATGACTTCCGTCAATACGATCTCGACGCAACGTTCCCCGCTGCGGCACTCGAATACGCTCGCAGCAGCTTCTACACCGGCGCAAAGCGCATCACCGACCTTGCGGTCGAACGCGGCTTCACACTGCGTCAAACCATAGAACATATCAGGCAACCGAAGAACGGGCCCTTCGTAGGTTCTCCGGAAACCGTCGCCAACGAACTGATCCGGTGGTTCGACGCCTATGCACTCGACGGCTTTAACGTGCGTCTCAGCCATCCCGCCAATTTCAAGCGGTTCACAAGTGAAGTCGTGCCGATCCTTCAGGACAAGGGCTATTTTCGCAAGGAATACGAGGACACGACGCTGCGTGGAAACCTCGGACTGAAGAAGGTGCCCAACCCCTGATCAAGCTCTTACCGCGGATCGATCATCGATAAAATCATGCTTGCTGAACGGAGAGTGACTTTGGGCAAAAACACAAAATACCTGATCGGCGTTCCGATCATCGCGGCGCTGGTGCTGGGCGGCGCGTTTGTCTGGCACACCAATGGTCATAACGCCGTAGGCGCAGAGACCACCGCTCAGAACAAGAAGCCGGCTGTGCTGCGTTGGGCCGCACTTCTCAACAATCATTGGGATCCGGTCGTCCAGGGCAGCGGTTACAATTTCAATCAGACTGCCCTTGCTTATGCATCGCTGACGGAAATCGATGAAAACGGCAAGGCGGTGCCGGGGCTGGCGCAGAGCTGGACTTATAATCAGGCAGGCGACAAGATTACCTTCCACTTGCGGCCCGGGCTGAAATTTCAGGACGGAGAGCCTGTGAATGCGCAGGCGGTGAAGCTCTACCTGGAGCGGGCGAAGACCCAGAAGAACTCTGCGTTGGCGGGTGATCTGACCTCGATCGCCAGCGTGACGGCCGACAACGAAACCGACGTTACACTCAATCTTACGCAGGTCGATCATCAGATTCCACTGCTTCTCGGCCGCCGCGTCGCCCAGATCACAAGCCCGAAGGCGGCGCAAAATCCGCAAGCCCTTGATCAATGGCCGGTTGGTGCCGGTCCCTTCAAGGTCGTCGAATATGTGCCGGAGTCGCATATCTACTTCGAGAAGTTCGACGGATATTGGGACGCCAAAGATATTCACATCGACCGTATCGAACTTTCCGCTGAACCCGACGCCTCGCAGTTGGTCGCATCCATCCAGACGGGGGTTTACGACTTCTCTTACGACCTCAATCCTTCGCAGATCGATGTGGCAAAGAAGGCGGGTCTGGATGTCCTGACCTATCCGGTCTATTCGGCCGCGAATATCAGCATCAATGTGAACAAGCCGCCATTCGACAATCCGAAGGTCGTCGATGCGATCCGGTATGCCGTCAACCGACAGGAATTTGTCGACAAGGTCACTTTCGGCACGGGCGTTGCGACGACCCAACCGTTCCCGGCGGGATACCTCGCTTATGACCCCCAATCGG
>JAGWJK010000014.1 GCA_028865845.1 Rhizobiaceae bacterium | reverse complement strand
CTTCTGCTCGGTGACGTCGACGACGGTGCCGACGCAGCGGATGATTTCCCCCTTCGAACCGAGCACCGGACGGGCGCGGATCGATAGCCAGTGGAAATGTCCGTCCTCGGCGCGGATGCGGAATTCGTGATTCAGCCGGCCGCGACGGTGTTCGAGAAGCACGTCGAGGGTCGCGCGGAACCGATCGCGATCATCGGGATGCAGCCGCGGCAGCCAGTTGCGGGCGGCGCCATGCATGGTCCCCGGCGAAAGGCCGAGCTTGCCGGAGATGTCGGGCGTTGTCACCACGCGGTCGCGTGCCACGTCCCAATCCCAGACGGTATCGCCGGAGCCGGTCAAGGCCAGCGACTGCCGCTCGAGATCCGAAAACAGACCTTGCTGGAAAGCGCCGCCGGCAAAGGCGTGCTGCATGACGGTGAAACCGATCAACAGCACGATCAGCACAAGGCCGCCGCCGAGAGCCGGCTGGATGATGTCGTTGTCGAGCTTGCCGGTAATCGTCATCCACGCGCCGAACAGCCAGACGAGGATCAGCGCCCAGGCAGGCACGAGCAGTATGGCCCTGTCATAGCGGCTGAAGCCGAGATAGATGATCAGAAGCAGACCAGCCGTTGCCGTCAATGCCAGCGACAACCGGGCGATACCGGCGGCGATCGAGGGATCGTAGACCGCGACGCCGAACAGCAGCGCCAGGCCAAGAATCCAGGCGAGCGTGACATAGCCGAGATGGGCGTGCCAGCGATTGAGATTGAGATAAGTGAAGAGGAAAATCACCAGGCTCGATGCGAGCGCCACCTCCGCGCAGGCGCGCCATATTCGTTGGTCGCCGGAGGTAATGGTGATCAGCTTGCCGAGGAAGCCGAAGTCGACGCAGATATAGCCGAGCACCGCCCAGGCAAGTGCTGCCGTCGCCGGCAGCATCGACGTGCCCTTGACGACGAAAAGGATGGTCAGGAACACCGCCAGCAGGCCGGCAATGCCAAGAACGATGCCGCGATAGAGCGTAAACGCGTTGACCGTATCCTTGTAGGCATTCGGCTCCCAGAGATAGAGCTGGGGCAGGTCGGGTGAAGAGAGTTCGGCAACGAAGGTGACCACGGCGCCGGGGTTCAGGGTGATACGGAAGACGTCGGCCTCGTCGCTCGGCTGACGATCGAGCGCGAAACCTTCGCTCGGCGTGATCGCAATGATGCGCTGCGAGCCGAGATCGGGCCAGAAAAGCTTCGAATTCACCAGACGGAAATGCGGCGCGACGATCACGCGCTCCAGTTGTTCTTCCGAGACGTTGGCGAGCGCGAAGACAGCCCAGTCGCCCTGATGGTTCGGCGAGGAAGACCGCACTTCGATGCGGCGTCTTATACCGTCGGCGCCGGCGGCTGTAGAAACCTGAAAGGCCTCGCCCTGATTGGTGTAGATCTCCGTGGTCGCGGTCAGATCCAGCGCCGTATCGTCGCGTGAAATCTTCACGGGTTCGGCGGCATTCGCCATGTCGGCAGCAAGGAACAGCAGGCCGGCCGTCAGAATTGCGAGGATCGCGGCCAACCACTTGGTCAACAGCAGGTTAGGCTTCATATCGACGGTCATCGCTTGTCGGATTTTCTGCTCGGGCCGGCATCGGACGCCAACCGGGAAAACATCACGTGATCACGCCACTGACCGTTGATTTTGAGATATCCGCGCAAATGACCTTCCCGTTGGAAACCGGCTTTTTCCAAAAGCCGCATGCTACGCTCGTTGTCCGGAATACAGGCTGCTTCAATACGGTGCAACTCAAGTCCGGAAAAGATGTAGGGTATAACCAACTGAAGTGCGGCGAACATATGGCCTTGCCCGGAGTGGCGCTCGCCCATCCAATAGCCGACCATGCAACTCTGCGCAGCGCCCCGGCGGATGTAGCCGATCGTTATTCCCCCGAGCAGAGTCATATTCTCTCTGAGGAAAATGAAAAGCGGAATCGCTTGGCCGGAACTGTATTCCTGTTTGCCTCTGATCACGCGGGCGCGGTAGGCGCCCTCGGTAAGCTCGTCGTGGCGCCAGGTCGGCTCCCATGGCTCAAGGAAGCGCCGGCTTTCGGCCCTGAGCCTGTGCCACTGATTGAAGTCGGAATAGCGCGGCAGACGCAACAGATAGGTCTCGTTCTCGAGTTCGACCGCGTCCGGGTGACGTGACAGAAACCGAAAGACCGATTTTTGCATTCCGTCCAGCACTCCCCGGAGAATTGAACCCATAGGCCCGCGGCGCGGCCTCAGCCGCTCGCGCTTTTTGATACGGGCGTCGGCGACGACAGGGAGGTGATGATCTCTTCCATCGGCGCAAGCTGTTCCAACGGCCCGATCGCCGATAGCGTCGGCACGGTATCGAAGAACAGCCGGCCGGCAAGATCCGTCAGGCGGTCGATGGTAATGCCCTGCAGGCGCTCCAGCATCTCCTGGTTCGGGATCGGACGGCCGTAAAGCATCATCTGCCGGGCAACCTGGCCGGCACGCGCCGCCGGGCTTTCCTGGCCCATCAGCAACTGAGCGCGGATCTGGGCGCGGGCGCGATCGATTTCCTGCTGTTCGATGTTGTGCGAGGACTTATGCAGCTCGTCGATGATGACCGGCACCAGCTCCGGCAGGTTCTCGCCGCCGGTTGCGGCATGGATGCCGAAAATGCCGGTATCGGAAAAGCCCCAATGGAAGGCATAGACGGAATAGCAGAGGCCCCGGACCTCGCGAACTTCCTGGAACAGCCGCGAGGACATGCCGCCGCCGAGAATGTTGGCAAGAATCTGCGAACAGTAGAAGTCGCGGGTGTGGTAGGCGCGGCCCTCGAAACCGAGCAGGATCTGTGCATCCATCAGATCGCGCGTTTCGCGGATATTGCCGCCGATATAACGGGCCGGCTCGATCACCAGTGGAGACGACGGCTTGGTGGGCAGGCTGGAAAAGCGGTCTTCGACCTGGCGCACGAAGCTGTCGTGCTCGACGGCGCCGGCGGCGACGACGAACATGCGGTCGGTGGTATAGTTGCGGCTGAGATAGCCACGGATCTGCTCCGGCGAGAAGGAAACGACGGTTTCCGGGGTACCGAGGATGGCGCGTCCAAGTGTCTGGCCGCGATAGGCGACTTCGGAGAACTTATCGAAGACGACGTCGTCAGGCGTGTCGTTCGCCGCGTTGATCTCCTGCAGGATGACCTGCTTCTCGCGCTGCAGCTCGTCTTCGTCGAAGGCGGAGTCCGTCAGGATGTCGGCGAGAATGTCGACGGCCAGCGGAACGTGATCCTTGAGGACGCGCGCATAATAAGACGTCGTCTCCGTCGACGTGGCAGCGTTGACTTCGCCGCCGACATTTTCGATTTCCTCGGCGATTTCCCGTGCCGTGCGCCGCGTGGTGCCCTTGAATGCCATATGCTCGAGCAGATGCGCTATGCCGTGCTCGGCCTCGGTTTCGTTACGCGAACCCGATTTGATCCATACTCCGAGTGCCACGCTTTCGAGGTGCGGCATCGTTTGGGTCACTACTGTCAGCCCGGAAGCAAGCCGGGTGCACTCCACTGTCATCGTCTGTCTTTCTGCGTTCGTCATTCCCCGGCTCGGGCATGCTTGCCGATAAAAGTTTCAACGGCTTTAAGCTCGGGATCGAGGATATCGAAACGCTCCTCCCTGTTCATCAGTCCAGCAAGCCACGTCGGAAGCGCCGGGTCAATACCACATGCCGATTTTACT
This sequence comes from Rhizobiaceae bacterium, assembly GCA_028865845.1. Classification (GTDB taxonomy): domain Bacteria; phylum Pseudomonadota; class Alphaproteobacteria; order Rhizobiales; family Rhizobiaceae; genus Rhizobium. Next base: position 11,419 of record JAGWJK010000014.1, on the reverse strand, counting down.
GCAGCCGGGAATTTTGCAGGATGTGCGGTCGCAAGCGTCACCATGGGACTTGTGGGCTTGCTGTGCTTTTCGGCAACGAAAACACCGGTGGCGGTGTGCGGATCGATCAGATAGCCCGTATCGGCAAGCGTTTTGCGGATTGTCGCGGCCACCTGCTTCTCGCTGGCGCGGCCGGCGCGGAACTCCTTGCGGATGGCTTTCAAGGCGTTTTCGGCGATCGAAAATCCGTTGGCCTGTTTCAGGCCTTCCATGGCCGCGCGCACTTTCGACGCATCGCGGTCATAGGCGAAATACAAGAGGCGTTCGAAGTTCGAGGAGATCTGGATGTCCATCGACGGCGCCGATGTGGCCTTGACCTCGCGCATTTCGTAGTGGCCGGTCTTCAGCGTACGGGCAAGAATGTCGTTCTCGTTGGTGGCGATCACCAGCCGCTCGATCGGCAGGCCCATGCGCTTGGCGACATAGCCGGCAAAGATATCGCCGAAATTGCCGGTCGGCACCGTGAAGGAGATCTTGCGATCCGGGCCACCGAGTGCGACGGCGCTGGTGAAATAATAGACCACCTGCGCCATGATGCGCGCCCAGTTGATCGAATTGACGCCGGAAAGCTTGACGCGGTCGCGGAAGGCCGCGTCGTTGAACATGGCTTTCACGAGATTTTGGCAATCGTCGAAATTGCCGTTGATCGCCAGCGCATGCACGTTGGCGGCGGTCGAGGTCGTCATCTGTCGCTGCTGCACCGGCGATACCTTGCCATGCGGGAAGAGGATGAAGATGTCGGTACGCTCGCGGCCGGCAAACGCGTCGATGGCAGCGCCGCCCGTATCGCCCGAGGTCGCGCCGACGATCGTCGCCCGTTCGCCGCGCTTTTCCAGTGCATAGTCCATCAGCCGCGCGAGCAACTGCATCGCGACGTCCTTGAACGCGAGCGTCGTGCCATGGAACAGCTCCATCACGAAGTCGTTCGGGCCGGTCTGCACCAGCGGGACGACGGCCGGATGGCGGAACGTGCCATAGGCCTCGTCAATCATGCCGCGGAAAACGTCATGCGGGATTTCGTCGCCGACGAAGGGAGACAGCACGGCGAAAGCGATGTCCTGGTAGCTTTTGCCGCGAAAGCCGCGGATCTCTTTTTTCGTCAATGTCGGCCATTCGCGGGGAACATAGAGCCCGCCGTCACGCGCAAGGCCGGCCAGAAGGGCGTCGCAGAAGCCAAGGGCAGGGGTTTCTCCCCGCGTTGAGATATAGTCCACGGTCTAGATTTCCTTTGGTCGCAAAATTGCCGGAGTCATGAATTGAGAGGATAGGAGATCGAAGCGGCGGCGGGCGGTCTTTTTGCGCCGGATCAACGGTGCGGATTTCGCGTCCACGCAAGTTTCGGAACGCCTCCCGATGAGGGCGGTGGTTTAGGCCAATATGTCGACGTCGAAAAGTGAGCCAAAACGATGCGTACCCGATCGATTTTTCGTTGCGCCGCTGGTATAGACCATCGCCAAGTGCCATAAAAGGCCCGTCGAACAGGCTGCAGGCCGATAATGTGAATTATATGCAGAGGGTGGAATAATAGTGTTTGGCAGGGTTTCGCGTCGTGTTTTCTCCGCTTCACTTCTGGCATTGCTCGCCGGTTGCAGCACTCTCGGTATCGGCGGCGGCGACAAACAGCCCGCGACACAGGTGACGGTGGCTCCGCAGGCGACGGCGGACAGCACCGCCTCGGCAGCGAGCCCGGCGCCACAGGCGCAGGCTCCGGTCACGGGCGGTCAGGCCTATGTCGCCGGCAAGTGCCCGCAGGTGGTGATCCGCGATGAGGCCTCCGTCTACAAGCTCTATGCCAAGGGCGTGAAGGACGATCCGAACCAACTGACCTATCAGGCATCGCTCGCCGAGGCGACGCGCCAGTGCACGACCGACGGCACCAGCCTCGGCATCCATGTGGCCGCACAGGGTCGCCTCGTCGCCGGCCCGGTCGGTACCTCGGGTACCGTGAACCTGCCGATCCACGTTTCGGTGATGGACGGTAATAACTCGCTCTACGACAAGGTCATCAGCTATCCCGTGTCGCTGCCTGCAGGCCAAACGACGACGCAGTTCCTGTTTACCGATGACGACATCAGCGTCGCCGGCGGTTCGGGCGGTTTCACCAGCGTTTATGTCGGTTTCGAACAGGGTCCGCAAAAGCCGGTAAAGGGCCAGCCGAAGCCAAGTCATAAGAAGCACTGACGGCCCGAGAAGGGCCGATCTAATCAGGCTGACCTTTGTCCATCCGGTTTCCGGAGGAAGATGCCGACTTCTGTCGGCGTCGTCTGGGAATAGGCGTGATTACAACGACGGGCGAAGTGTCGCCTTCCCAAGCTCTCGGCAAATTTGACCCAGGTTACATATTCCCGCTGGCCGCGGAATATGTTTTCAGGCGTCTCGCTCTTAGAGAACGCCGTCCCATTCCGCCAAAGCCATGACGATGCCCGGTAGATCCGTCATGCGGGCGATTACGGTTTCGGCGCCGGCATCGGTCAGCCGGTCGGCATGCGACGGGTAGGTATGGGACGCGCCGGTGAAGCCGATGACGCGCATGCCGGCTGCGCGTGCCGCCTGGACGCCATGCACGGAATCTTCGACGACGATGACGTTGGCGGGCGATACGTTCATCTGCTTTGCGCCATGCAGGAAGATATCCGGCTTCGGCTTGACGCGATCGGCACCGAGATCCTTGGCGGAATAGATGTGCGGCGCGAACAGCTGCTTATAGCCGACCTTCGACAGCATCATGTCGAGACGCGCCGAGCTGGAATTGGAGCAGACGCAGCGCGGCAACGGAATACGTGACAGCGCCTGCGGCACGCCGGGGATGGCCACGAGTTCCTGCGCCAGTTTGACGTCGAGAATCTTTTCCGACTTGTCGAGGAGCGATGCCGAAAGCGGGATGCTCGCTTCGCGCTCGACCTGGAACAGGATGTTCTGCCAGGTCATGCCGGCGAAGCGCTCGCCCATTTCCTCGACGCTGATCGGATAGCCAGCTTCCGTCAGCAGCAGCGATTCAACCTGCGCCGCGATGATTTCCGAATCGACCAGAACGCCGTCGCAGTCGAAGATGATAAGGTCGAAGCCGTTGCTCATGAGAATAGGATGCCTTTGAAGGGGGCTCTAGATTTTGCGCCACCCGTCCGAAACCATCGGACATTTCCGGGATCGCGCTTTGAAAAGGAATGGAGCGGCTTTACACGATGCCTCGGCAAAGCTCAACCAACCAGCGGGCATGGCTGTGCTGCAAAGCTGGAAAGGGTCGGCGGATGGGCTTGGATTTCACGCTTCCCATTGCCGCTCGACAAGCCTCATCACGGCCATTAAGGATCGGCCATGGCCAAGGAACAAGACGACACGATCGCCAGCCGTATCAGCCGGGTGCTTGCGGATCGCATCATCCGTGGCGAACTCGCGCCGGACGCGCGGTTGCGGCAGGATCACATCGCTGAGGAATTCGGCGCCAGTCATGTTCCGGTTCGCGAGGCCTTCCGGCGGCTGGAGGCACAAGGCCTGGCGATCAACGTGCCGCGTCGCGGCGTTCGCGTCGCTTCCTTCGATCTCAAGGAAGTCCGCGAAGTCGCCGAGATGCGCGCGGCACTCGAAGGACTGGCGCTGAAGCACGCCGCACAGCATCTGACGCCGGCGATCCTCGACGCTGCCGAAGACGCGACACGCGAGGGCGATGCCGCCGCCGATGTCCATGCCTGGGAGGAGGCAAACCGCCGCTTCCATCGCCTGATCCTTGCCCCTTGCGGCATGCCGCGCCTGCTTGCTGCGATCGACGACCTTCATGCGGCAAGCGCACGCTTCCTGTTTTCCGCCTGGCAATCCGGCTGGGAAAAGCGCACCGACCATGATCACCGCGCCATTCTGGCTTCCCTGCGCCAGGGGCGTATTGAAGAGGCCGCGGCCGTCCTGCAAAAACACGTTCAGTGGATAGGCCGGGCGCCTGCACGCACGTCGGCAGGCGCGACACGCGAAGCATTCGCAATCGTCGGATAGCTAATTCAAAAATTATAGATAATTTCTGAAGCGACGCGTCGTCGTCGTGATTTTTCGCACGATTCTCATAAAAAATAACAATAACAATACTTTAAAGAGATGGCTTCCCTCCATTTTTGGGGTGAGGGGCACTTTTTAAGCTAAGGGTCACGACTTTTATCTCCCTGGGGCGTGGAAAATCAGCTGCACTTCCTTGCGTTACCGTTCAGTCTCATTCATAAAATAGATGAGAATCAAAAATTATCTATAATTTGAAAAGGAGATGAAAATGTCGCTTTCGCATTCCTCTGAACAATCTGCTTTCGATCCCCTGCGCCTCGGGCAGCGCTCGCTGCTCGTCAAATCGGTCTTCGTGCTTGCCGGAACTTTGGTTCTGGCGATCGCGTCGCAGATATCGGTGCCGATGGTGCCGGTGCCGGTTACCATGCAGACCTTCGCGGTCACGATGATCGGCGCGCTCTATGGCTGGCGCCTTGCTGCCCTCACGATTCTCGCGTGGCTTGGTGAAGCGATGATCGGCTTCCCCGTGCTCGCCGGTGGCGCAGGCGGCATTGCGCCGTTCATGGGGCCGACTGCCGGCTATCTCGTTTCCTTTCCGATCGTCGGCGCGCTGGTCGGCTGGCTCGCCGAGCGCGGCTGGACGGGAAATAACGTCATCCGCGGCTTTCTCGCACATCTTTCCGGCAATATCCTTTGCCTGGCAATCGGCGGTGCGTGGCTCGCTGCACTGATGGGTGCGGAGAAGGGATGGCTCTTCGGCGTCGCGCCTTTCATCCTCGGCGGATCCCTGAAAGCAGCGCTGGCTGCCGCCCTGCTCAAGGCCATCAAGATCTACGGTGGCAAGGCTCGCGCGAATTGACCGTCAGGCTTCGCGCGCATCACCTGCTTTGCATGCTGACCTTTGTCGGTGAGGGTTACAATCCGGCCTTCATCGAGAATTACCGCGGTATCGCGAAGCGTCTTTCGGCCGGAGAGGAGATCGAACTCGTCTCCGGCCCCGACGATATCTGCGCGCCGCTGCTCACCCAGGAAAAGCCCCATTGCGTCGGCGCAAGCGTCATTGCAAGGGACGAGGCGGCGCTCACGGATGTTGGCCAGGTGTTGGGTCGGGATATATCCCCAGGCTCGATTATCGTGCCGGACGCCGGGTTATTGGCGGCGCTGCGCGGCAGATTTGCCAGCGGATATATTCGTCAAGCCTGTCGCCAATGCGATTGGGAGGCGCTTTGCAGCCGGATCGCCGACGACCATTTCACGCTGCCGGCCAGCCAGCCGCTGCTTGTCGTGAGCGGCATTGCCGATTGATCCTCCGGCAAAATGCCGCGGAAAGAGCGCATTGCGCGCGAAAACGGTGAAGATACCGGGCGCGAAGTCTTAGCGCGCCCCGTTGATCTCCACGATGTTCAAATCGGGATCGAGAAGATAGACCTGCGGAAAGCCTGCCGGGCCGGAGCGAAGGACCAGCAGGCACTTCGGATCGTCCGGCGGCAGGTCATCCCGAAAACCGAGAGCTGCCAGTCGGTCGATGGCGGCGTCGAAGTCGTCGGTGCGAAAAGCAAAGTGCCAATCGTTGCGGTCGATCACCGGGCTCCTGCGGAATGTTCCTTCGGGATTGAAAATCAGATGAACTTGCAGGTCGCCACAAGCGAGCCAGGCGCCGGGTATCGCGAAATTCGGGCGAGGAATTTCGGCAAGGCCGAAGACGTCACGGTAGAAAGGCAGCGATTTTGTGAGATCAGCAGTGATGATCGACACATGATGCAAGGCAAGCAGAGACATTGTTCATTCCCCTCGACTGTCCCTCTGGCAGCATGAGAATAGCACAGGGTCACCCAAAGACTAACCGGAGCTTAGCAATGCTCGTTCAAACCGCGGATATTTTGGGCATTCCGCAAAAATCTACGTGCCAGCAAATCGAGCGGATTGTATCCGCGGAGCGGCAGAAAACCTCAGGCGTCCAACGGAAACAGCGCCAGGAACCGGCGCTCGCCGTCCGAGGTAAACAATACAGAGCGGCTGTCTTCGATTCGCCGCGCCCACCCTTTGTCGAAAAAATTCGTCAGCAACGCCTTGCCCAGGCTACCGGCCAGATGTGCCCGACGCTCGCTCCAATCGAGGCAGGACCGGCAAAGCGGGCGCCGGGTTGAGCGAAGGCCGCCGACGTCTATTCCGATCGATCCCAAATGCACTTCGCCGGCTTTGGTCAGGCTCAATCCGTCGTCCAGCGCCGAAATCGCTCCCGCGGCAATCAGGCTGTCGAGCATGCGCACGCCATAGTCGCCGGCCAGATGATCGTAGCAGATGCGCGCCTTGCGCAGCGCGGGTTCCTTGGGCCCTGGGCGATGGCGCAGATGCCCCCGGCTGGCCGCGAAGCCCATGATGCTTTCGAGCAGCTTGCCGACATTGTCGTCGGCCAGCGCAAAATAGCGATGCCGTCCCTGCTTGCGTTGCGCAAGCAGTCCTCCGGCTTCGAGCTTTGCGAGATGCGCGCTTGCCGTCTGCAGCGTAATCCCGCCGGCACCGGCCAGTTCGGTTGCCGTCAGCGCCCTGCCGCCCATCAGCGCGGTCAGCATGTTTGCCCGCGCGGGATCTCCGATCAGGGCGCCGATCTGCGCTATGTCAGGACCTTCCTTCATACTTCGATCCTAACCGAAGCATTGACGTCAGGCAATGTGCGAAAACATCGCCATCAGCAAAGGAGAACATCAATGATTACCTGCTTCATTCGCTACGAGATCGACCCTTTCAAGAAGGATGCATTTGCCGAATATGCCCGAACCTGGGGGCAGGCCATCCCGCGCAACGGTGCCGATCTCATCGGCTATTTCGCTCCGTACGAGGGTTCGGCGACCGCCGCCTATGGTGTCTACAACATCGAGAGCCTTGCCGCCTACGAGGCCTATCGTGCCCGTCTCGCCGCGGATCCGCTCGGCATGGCGAATTACGATTTTTCCTGTCGCGAGCGCTTCATTCTGCGCGAGGACCGCATCTTCCTGAAGAACGTCTCCTTGCCGCATGGCCAGAAGGTGACGCCATGATCGCCGTCATCTTCGAAGTCGTTCCCTATCTCGGAGAACGTCATCACTATCTCGATCTCGCCGGCAAACTGCGCGCCGAACTCGAAACCATCGACGGCTTCGTTTCGATCGAACGGTTCGAGAGTCTGAGCCAGCGTGGCAAGATCCTGTCTCTCTCCTTCTGGCGCGACGAGGAGGCGGTCAAGGAGTGGCGCAATCGCGAGGCGCATCGTGCCGCGCAGAAGGCGGGTCGAGCAACCATCTTCGCCGATTACCGGCTGCGCATCGCGCATGTCGTGCGTGATTACGGAATGAACGAAAGGGACGAAGCGCCCGACGACAGCCGCAATACGCACGATTCCGCCAAAAGGGCAGGGGCCGCGTGAACGGCCCCAAAATCACGCTTGAGGAGACCCGTTGCGCTTCGTCGCAACATCGGCTGCCGCGGCAAGGTTGGTTACCCTATTTCCCCTGCAGCAGGCGACGGACGCGGGGCGATTCGATGTGTTTGGTCTGGTACTGCAGATAGTCTTCGTAGGATACCGAATTGGACGCATATGCGCGCAGGATCCGGCGGCAGTAGGTTGCCGGCACCCGAGACAACGGCACATGCATCTCGGCGGATAGCGCTCGCAGGTTTTCCGTTCGCGCGGTGTGCTGCTGGCAATCGGCAAAAAGCATATTCCGGAAATCGGGATTTTCCTGAAGTTGCTTGCGATTGTACTCGAACCTCGCCTCCGACCAGACGGAATTGGTGACGGCAAATGCCGGCGTTGCAAGAGAGATCGACAGCGCTATCGCAGCAAGAATTTTCATGATGTGTCCGGTTTCAGATATGTCCGAGTGATTACTATTTGGCGAAATCATCTGCGTCAATTCGCTATCTGGCGTTGTTCGCCAGCAGGATGGTCCGACGATCCGTATCAGGGTGCCTGCATCACCAACGACCTGATGCGTGCGGCGACCGCGCAGTCGGCGGGGGTGTAGATGATCAGGCCGAGGTCGGGCCGGCCATCGACGGCAAAGGCGGAATATTCGAGTTCGATGGGGCCAAGCTTGGGATGGCTTAACTGCTTCATTCCCTCTGCCTGGACGTGAACGTTGTTCTCGCGCCAGAGCGCTTCGAATTCCGGGCTGACCGTGCAGAGTTCGTCGACGAGTTCGCTGACCTCGGAAACCGCACCGGCGCGGGCAGCGTCCGCCCGAAAGGCGCCGACGACAAAACGTGCCAGGCTTTCCCAATCGTGCTGCGCGGCGCGAATGGCCGGATTGCGAAACAGCAGCCGCAGAATATTGCGCTGCTCGACGGGAAGTTTCCCATAATCGGTCAGCACCACGGCGGCCGCGCGGTTCCATGCCACGACGTCCCAAGTGGCGGTCTTGATCAGGGCGGGGCTCGAATCGAGCGAATCCAGCAAACGTTGCAGCCGAGGCGTGACGCCTTCGATGGCCCGGTAGCGAACCTCGGGCGGGCGGCCAAGCCCCAGCATGAAAAGATGCTCCCGCTCGGGTTCGGTCAGCATCAGCCCGTTGGCAATCCGATTGAGGACATCGGCGGAAGGAGCGCCGCCACGTCCCTGCTCCAGCCATGTGTACCAGGTCGGGCTTATATTGGCGCGTTGGGCTACCTCTTCCCGGCGCAATCCTGGTGTCCGTCTGCGCCCCGAAAAACCGAAGGTCGCCGGATCGAGCCGATTGCGGCGATCCTTCAGGAAGGCGCCGAGCGAGTTGGGAGTGTTGATCGGCATGACGAGCCTGTTAGCAATTATAATATGATGTAGTCACTACTTTAACAGAATATGGCATGGGCGGATAGTAGAGCTCTCGATCAACAAGGAGACGTTATCGTGCGTATCTTTCTTACGGGCGCGACCGGTTTTATCGGTTCGGCCCTTGTCCCCGAGCTCATCGGCGCCGGCCATCAGGTCATCGGCATGACGCGGTCGGATGCCGGTGCCGAATGGCTCGCTGCCGCTGGTGCCGAGGTGCACCGGGGAACGCTTGAGGACCCGGACAGCGTGCGCGAGGGCGCAGCGAAGTCCGAAGGCGTCATCCACACCGCGTTCGACCATGATTTCTCGCGTTTCGTGGAAAACTGCGAGAAGGACCGGCGCGTCATTCGCGCGATGGGTGAGGCGCTTGCCGGATCGGACCGGCCGCTGGTCATCACCTCGGGCACGGGCATGGGAAATCACGAGCCCGGTCAGCCGGGGACCGAAGACGTCTTCAACACCAGCCACCCCAATCCGCGCATTGCGTCGGAGATGACGGGCGCCGAACTCTTGAACGCAGGGATCAATGTTTCCGTGGTGCGATTGCCCCAGGTTCACGACACGCGCAAGCAGGGCCTCATCAGCCCGCTCATCGCCATCGCCCGCGAAAAGGGCTTTGCGGCCTACCTCGGAGAAGGTCACAACCGCTGGCCCGCCGCACACCTCTCCGACGTGGTTCGCCTCTACCGGCTTGCGTTGGAAAAGCGGGAACCGGGTGCGCGCTACAATGCAGTCGACGAAGAGGGTGTTGAAGTCCGTGAAATTGCCGAGGCCATCGGCCGTGGCCTGAACATTCCGGCCCGTTCGATTTCCCGCGAGCAGGCGGGCGACTATTTCGGATGGATGGCGGGTTTTGCCGGAATGGATTTTCCGGCATCCAGCGCGCAGACCCGCGCAAAGCTCGGCTGGCACCCGACCGGCCCGTCGCTGATTACCGATCTCAATGCGATGGACTACGGCGCGTAAGCTCGCGGGAACGCTAACGCCTGAGAAAAAAGCTGAGGCGCGGACTTCCGCGCCTCTTGCCATTTAAGGGTTGAGAGTAGCGAAACGGCGGTGCCTGTCCTTTCGGATCGGTCGCAGCGAAATCTGTCATTTCGGGGATGACTTGCTTTTGATCGCAGGGGCGGGGAGCCGCGCCGACAGCCTGTTTTGCCAGTAAGCCGTCGCGCTCCGTTTAGCCGGCTTCGCCGCAATTTCCAGAAAATGCTGTTCGCTTCAGGCTTTGGTAACCAACTTAGGTAACCATAACGGCCAGTTAAACGTAATGCGTAAGCGTACAGAGCGAGTAACACATGGCGTCAGTATTCCCGCTTGCCGATCTCAGGACCTCCGAAAAGCCGGGCTCCTGGATCGACACGATCATCAAGGGCGATTGCGTGGCGGCCCTTGAAGCTTTGCCGAACCACTCCGTCGATGTCATCTTTGCCGATCCGCCCTACAATCTGCAGCTCGGCGGCACGCTGCATCGCCCAGATCAGTCACTGGTCGATGCAGTCGATGACGAATGGGATCAATTTGCGTCCTTCGAGGCCTATGATGCCTTTACCCGCGCCTGGCTTCTCGCCTGCCGCCGCGTTCTCAAGCCCACCGGCACGATCTGGGTCATCGGCTCCTATCACAACATCTTCCGCGTCGGTGCGACGATGCAGGATCTGAACTTCTGGATCCTCAATGATATCGTTTGGCGTAAGACCAATCCCATGCCGAATTTCAAGGGCCGCCGGTTCCAGAACGCGCATGAGACGATGATCTGGGCGAGCCCGAACGCCAAGGCAAAGGGCTATACCTTCAACTATGACGCCCTGAAGGCCGCCAATGACGACGTGCAGATGCGCTCCGACTGGCTGTTTCCGATCTGCAGCGGCGGCGAGCGGCTGAAGGACCAGGATGGCAAGAAGGCGCATCCGACACAGAAGCCGGAAGCGCTGCTTGCGCGGGTCATCATGTCGTCCACCAAACCCGGTGATATCGTGCTCGATCCCTTCTTCGGCTCCGGCACCACGGGTGCCGTCGCCAAGCGCCTTGGCCGTCATTTCGTCGGCATCGAGCGCGAGCAGGAATATATCGACGCGGCAAGCGCCCGCATCGCCGCTGTCGAGCCGCTTGGCAAGGCCGAGCTGACCGTCATGACCGGCAAGAAGGCGGAAGTCCGCGTGGCCTTCAACGTCCTGATCGAAAGCGGCTTGATCAAGCCTGGCCAGGTGCTGACGGATGCGAAGCGCCGCCACAGCGCCATCGTCCGCGCCGATGGTACGGTCGCGTCCGGCGGCGAAGCCGGCTCCATTCATCGCCTCGGCGCAAAAGTCCAGGGCCTTGATGCATGCAACGGATGGACGTTCTGGCACTTCGACGATGGGCAATCCCTGCGCCCGATCGACGATCTCAGGGCCATCGTTCGCAGTGATCTGGCGAAGGTTGAATAGCAGCCGCTATTCGACCGGCAACGTCCCATCCGAAAACCGTTCCCAATTTTTGGACCCACTTCGGGATGGTGCTGTGGCCGGATTGATTCCCGCCTTCTTCCGTCGAGTACCTCCAGTTAGGGAAGAAGGCGAGACGCCCAGGGTCTTGGACCCTGGGCGCCATTTTTTAAGGCATCGGCTC